>CAMFFG010000285.1 GCA_945949655.1 uncultured Peptococcaceae bacterium | reverse complement strand
AGCGCAGCGGCGCACAGCAGACCTTTACGGTGGAGCGCTTTAAGCTGGGCACCATCAAAACAGTGGATGGCATGCTGCTGGAGGATCATCCCCAGATCGCCTATCTGCGCATCAGCGAATTTTCGCTGCAGACCGCCCAGGAATTTGCGGAAAAGATCAACGAACTGTTAAAAGAGGGATTTTCCGGCGTGATCTTAGACCTGCGGGATAACGGCGGCGGTGAGGTGAACGCCGCTGTGGAGGTAGCCCGGGTGTTTGTGCCGTCGGGTCCCATTGTGCATGTGGTGTCCGCCGACGGCAAGGTGGATACCAGAAGCGCCACCGAAGCCCAGCTGGATGTGCCGCTGGTGGTGCTGGTAAACGGCAATACTGCCAGCGCCGCCGAGATCCTCTCCGCTGCGCTGAAGGAAAGCAGCGTTGCCACGCTGGTGGGCACCCAGACCTTTGGCAAGGGCATCGTGCAGGGGGTGTATCTGTACGGTGACGGTACTGCCATGAAGATCACCGAGGCCAAGTATCTGACTCCCAAGCAGAATGACATTCACGGAGTTGGCATTCGCCCCGATGTCGTCATCGACCTGCCGGAGGATGCAACAGCGGATGTGCAGCTGGAAAAGGCCATTGCGGTGTTAGAAGCAAAAATGAGGTGAGACGATGCTGGCCATACAGGTATTGCGACAGATGATGCTGCAGATGGGAACGCTCCTGTATGCGCCGATATTCTGGCTGGCTGTGGCGCTGGTGTATCTGCAGATGCGGCAGCAGGCCAGAAAAAAAGAAGAACTGTTTCAATTACGGCGGGAGCCGCTGGCCGGCAAGGTAGTGCTGGTGGTGGCAGCCGGCCTGGCTGCGGGGCTATTGGCCAGCCTTATACTGCTGGTGCTGGGTGTGACAGTGGACCGCATAGGGCTGGAATATGTATGGATGGTGGCGCTGCTGCTATTGCTGGTACGGCAGCGGTTTCTTTGCTTTGCCTATTCGGGCGGAGTGCTGGCGACGGCCAACTGCCTGTGGGGCTATCCGGTGCTGGATGGCGCCCAGCTGTTAACGGTGGTGGCGGTGCTGCACTGCGCCGAGGCCTTTCTGGTGTGGAGCACCGGTCATCTGAACCGGCTGCCCCTTTATCTGCAGGATCAGAACCGGCAGATCACCGGCGGCTTTCTGCTGCAGATGGTCTGGCCGTTGCCGCTGCTAATGCTTTGGCTGCTGTCCGGCGATACACTGCCCCAGGCGGGCTTTTTATTGCTGCCGGACTGGTGGCCGGTGCTGGGCGCAGGGCAGGCGCAATATGCGGCGCTGTATGTGCTGCTGCCGGTGCTGGCTGCGCTGGGCTACAGTGATGTGGCGGTGTGCCACAGTGTGCGGCGAAAAACCACCGGCACAGCGGTGCTGCTGCTGTGCTACAGCGCCATGTTGCTGCTGCTGGTGCTGGCCACCCGGCAGGGGACGGCGCTGCTTTTGCCGGCGCTGTTTGCGCCCCTGGGCCACGAAGCCATGATCTGGTACGGCAGGTGGCAGGAGCTGCGGGGAAACAGCCGGTTTTGCGGACCGGAGCGGGGCCTGCTGATCCTGGATGTGCAGGCCGGTTCTCCGGCAGCCCGGGCAGGGCTGCGCAGTGAGGACTGGATCTTTGCGCTGGACGGACAGCCGGTAGAAAACAGGCAGCAGTTTTTACAGCAGCAGTACCGCCTGCCCCCCTGTGTGACGGTGACTTATCTGCGGCGGGGCAAACGGCGGCAGTGCCGCATGCGCATGGGCCGCTGGAGCCAGCCGGGCATTATCCCTGCGCCGGACCGGCATGGCATGGTGTACTGGGAGCTGCAGCCGGACCAGGGACTGATAAAATTCCTGCATAAAAAACTGGCAAAGACATTGAAAAAAAATGCGTAATGTGTTTTAATTAAATAGTATGCTTTACCCGGTAAGGCATAGCAGACTGTCCATAGACAGCGACAGCCTGAAACCAGTGTGTGGAGGTGGAACGAGAAGTGGCGGAAGCAATCAAGTTTACAGAAAAAACATTAGACTATGCGAAAAATCCACGGAATCAGGGTGATATGGCAGATCCGACAGCCATTGGAGAAGTGAGCAATCCGGATTGCGGCGATTCTACGATCATTTATCTGAAAGTAGAAGACGATATTATCAAAGATGTGACCTTTGAAACCTTCGGTTGTGCAGCAGCTGTAGCCAGCAGCAGTATCCTGACCGAAATGATCAAAGGCAAAACGGTAGAAGAAGCATATAAAATGACGGAAGAAGCCGTAGCAGAAGAACTGGGCGGCCTGCCGGAAAAGAAAATGCATTGTTCTGTCATCGGCGTGGAAGCGATGCGCAAAGCCATCGAAAACTATCGCAACGGCGTGGTAAGCAGCGACGAAGACTAACCAAAAGACAGATGGTCGCATCTCCAGACAGAGCGGCCATCTGTTTTTTTATGGCCCAAAGACCCATGGGGCGGCAAACCTGCAGAAAGCAGTTGACAGAACGCGGTATGGATTG
>CAMFFG010000284.1 GCA_945949655.1 uncultured Peptococcaceae bacterium | reverse complement strand
AAGTAGTTGAACAGCGGCTGCGGATGGGGCGAAAGCAAGGCCAGCGGCGTATCTGTCCCCATGGCTGCCACCGGTTCACTGCCATCCAGCGCCATGGGGCGCAGATAATCATTGACATCCTCGTAGCTGTAGCCGTACACCTGCTGCAGCTGTTCCAGTTCCTCTTTTTTATAGGTTATAGTCTTTTTATTGGGAATGGGCAGATCGGCCAAATTTAATAACTGCTCCTCTAACCATTCGCCATAAGGCGCTTGCGCCGCATAATAATTTTTGATTTCCTCATCGGAGATGATACGGCCCTGTTTGGTATCCACCAGCAGCATTTTACCGGGCCGCAGCCGTTCCTTGCGCACAATGGATTCTGGCGGAAGATCCAGCACCCCAACTTCCGAAGACAGAATCAAATTGCCGTCTGTGGTCACATAATACCGGGAAGGCCGCAGCCCGTTGCGGTCCAGTACAGCGCCCATGATATCGCCATCGGTGAACAAAATAGAAGCCGGGCCATCCCATGGCTCCATAATGGTTGCATAGTACCGATAAAAGTCTTTGCGGTTCTGGGCCATGTTGCGATCGTTGTTCCAAGGCTCTGGAATACAGATCATCACCGCTTTGGGCAGATCCATACCTGACATCAGCAAAAATTCCAGTGTATTGTCCAGCATGGCTGAGTCACTGGTCCAGTGATCTACCACCGGCAGCACCTTATACACATCATCGCCCAGCACCGTACCGTGCATGGTTTCTTCGCGGGACAGCATCTTATTCACATTGCCGCGGATGGTGTTGATCTCACCGTTGTGCACCATAAACCGATTTGGATGGGCACGTTCCCAGGACGGGAATGTGTTGGTGGAAAACCGGGAGTGCACCAGCGCAATGGCCGATTTGAACTCCGGATCCTGCAGATCGGCATAAAAGGTGCGCAGCTGCCCTACCAGAAACATCCCTTTGTAGACGATGGTACGGCTGGACAACGAGCACACGTAAGTCTCACTGTTGGCCTTTCAAAAATACGGCGCACCACATACAGCTTGCGGTCAAAGGGCAAGCCCATTTCCACACGGCGCGGTTTTTCAATAAACGCCTGATAGATAGCCGGACGGCATTCCAGCGCCTGTGCGCTGAGCACCTCATCATAGGTAGGTACCTCCCGCCAGCCAAGGAAATGCAGACCCTCCTTTTTTAACACCATCTCAAAAATTTTCTTAGCCTGGTTCCGTTTCAGTTCATCCTGCGAAAAGAAAAACATCCCTACTGCAAAGCTGCCATCCTCCGGCAGCTTGATGTCCGTGATATGCTTCAAAAAGTAATCATGGGGCAGCTGCAATAAGATCCCCACGCCATCTCCAGTCTGTCCCATTGCATCCTTCCCTGCGCGGTGTTCCAAACGCTCTACAATGGTCAGCGCATCGTCAACGGTTTTGTGGGAGCGCTCCCCTTTTAAATTCACCACGGCCCCGATGCCACAGTTGTCGTGCTCCAGTTCAGGGCAATACAAATCTGTCATCTGCGGACCTTCTGTTCTGTTCTCCTGCATCCTGCATCCTCCTTCCTATCCCAATACCATAAAAATGCACAAATATTTTTGTGCTGTGATACAGATATTGTTTTTCCATTATATAAAACAACCGCTGTCCCGGTCAATCCACTCCGTACATGTATTCAAAATACCTGTCAACAGAGCCATTTTCGTGTATTCTGTATAAATTGTGCGAAATATCAGAACAAAAAAACAGCCTCTGCCTGTGGGCAAAAGCTGTTCCCTTTTTTTCTATTCCGTTTTTCTGGCAATGGCCCTGCGCCAGCAACACTGACCTGCCATGTTCCTTAATCGTCTCACTTCGGCCCAGGCCGTCGATCTCTCCATCGGCAGCGCCTTTACAGCTGCACCTGCACCAGCTGACTGGTTTCTTCCAGACGATACACCAGCAGACCGTTGGCATTGACCACCGCTTTATCGCTGCAATCAGCAGTGGCGTACACCTGCTTCATCCCTTGCCCCGATGGCGCCAGCACCAGCAGCCGGTAGGGATTTTTCGGCACTTCCTCAAACTGTGCCATCACATAGCCATTCTGGCTTTCCAGCCCCAGCACACGAAAACCGGCGTTTATTGTCTCCGTTTTACCGGTGTGTTTGTTCCAGAATAACAGATCACCCTTCTCCTGACTGCGATAATAGACACCGTTGGCACAGGCCGCATAGAGCGTGCTGTAGCTCTTCTCTGAGCTGCCCACATAGCCGATATACTGCTCCTTGTTGGTTGTCAGCTCCAAACCGTACAGATACCGCTGGTTGTGCTCTGGATCAACGGTACCATCGGGCCGGTATGCACACAGATAATAGATCATGCCGCCTGCACATTCAAAATTCCGGGCCGGATACTGGCTCAGCACTGTTGTTTTGCCGCTGACTGGGTCAATACTGCAGATATGGCTCAGCATGCCGCTGTCCACAGCAAATCCCAAACTATAAAACATACCATTCCAGTAATCCACGCATCCGCCTC
>CAMFFG010000283.1 GCA_945949655.1 uncultured Peptococcaceae bacterium | reverse complement strand
GCTTGCGCAGCTGATCATTGAACTGACGCCTTATTCTATCACACCGGCCCATATTCTGGTGGGCTATGTGGTAGGTGGCGCTATTTTAAGCGGATTAGGCTGGTATCAGCCACTGGTGGATCTGGCCGGGGCGGGGGCTACTGTGCCGTTGTCCGGTTTTGGCCATGCGCTGGTGCAGGGTGTGGTGGAGGCCGTCGGGGAAGAAGGCTTGAAAGGTGTGTTTACCGGCGGACTTACGGCATCGGCTTTTGGCATTACCGTTGCGTTGCTGATGGGATTTGTGGTGGCTATGGTGTTTGAACCGAAAGGCTGAAAGATAAATATTGTATCACAAAACAGACTGTCTTCCTGCGGGAAGAACAGTCTGTTTACCATGCAAAGATCAGATATTTGTAGTGCAGGGCAGTTGGATGCCCACCAGGCAGCCGCCCTGGCTGACATTGGAAAAATGTACAACGCCGCCGTGCGCGGTCACGATCTGCTGCACAATGGTGAGGCCCAGCCCATGTTCTGCGTGCTGTCTGGGCTTTCCACTGCTGCGCAGATTGCGCAGTACTTTTTCCGGGAAGCCGCAGCCATCATCCTGGATGGTGATCTGATACTGCTGGTCGGTGATCCGGGCATCGATCTGGATGGAACAGCCATCGGGGTTGTGCCGGATGCTGTTGCCGATGAGGTTTTCAAGCATGCGTTGCAGCAGCTGTTCATCGGCGACGATCTGGGTCGCTGCGGCTGCATCACTGATGCTGACCTCGATGGGATAACGGTTGTCCGGATACTGGTTCAGCCAGTCTGCCGCTGTTTTGCGGATCAATACCGCTGGTGCGCAGCGCATCAGCGACAGCGGATAAGCTCCGTATTCCAGTTTTGAGGCCAGGTTCAGATTGGAGATCAATGCTTTGATCCGTTCACTCTGCTGGCGGATCATGACCGCTTTCTGATGCTGCTCTGCAGAAAGGGTGTCATCCTCCTCCAGCTGGCTGGCATAGCCCATAACAATGGAAAGCGGCGTCCGGATGTCGTGTGAGACACCGGAGATCCAGTGGGTGCGGGTCTCGTCCCGCTGCTGCAGTTTTTTCTGCTTGTGAAGCAGCATAGAGGAAGCGTTATTCAGCTTGCGGTTCAGGTCACCGGTAATACCTTTTTCCGGCAGATGGACTGGCTGTCGGATTGATAAAGCGGTGATGCCAACCGAAAGTGGCTTTAGTTTGCTGTACAGCCACAGGCCAGACAGCAGGGCCAGCAGCAGAGCGATAACGGCGTTGAGCAGCGAGAAATCGCGAAAATAAGTTGGCATCTGCTCCATAGAAGTTATCGGCGCGATGAGCAGATACTTCCAGTAACTGTGCTGCGCGTTGCCCAGCACCAGCAGACCGTCGCTGCGGGTCCACACGGTGACCGGATAATCATCCAGATACCAGCGGGAAAAGCTGGCCACATCATGGAGGCTGTAAACGCGCTGCAGAGATTGTGGCAGCTGCCAGCTCCAGATGATCTGTCCCTGCGGGTTTAAGAGCATGGCCCAGCTGAATTCCTCCTGCAGATAGGTCATGCCATCTGGCGTCAGGGTGTAGCAGGTATCCTGCAAGGTGAGACTGTCTGAGATGGTGCGGTAGTGCATGGGATAATCCTGCGGGTGCTGCTGCAGCCAGGAAACGGTGAAAAGCAGGTTTAACAGCAGAAGCAGCAGGGCGATCAGCGCGGTCATGAGGACAGAGCGGCTGATGATTTTGGAGAGACTGTTCATGGCTGCCCCTTTCGCACCAGTTTATAGCCTAGGCCCCGCACGGTAAGCAGGTAACGGGGCCGGGAAGGTTCCGGTTCAATTTTTTCCCGCAGACGGCGGATGTGTACCATCAGCGTGTTTTCGTAGCCGAAGGCATCGTCATGCCACACTGCTTGGCAGAGGCTGTCAATGGTGACGATGTTGCCCCGGTTTTCCCACAGCTTTTTGAGCAGCGCAAATTCTTTGGCCGTAAGTGTCTGCTGCCCCTCTGGTGTTGTCACGATGCCGCTGCCCCAGTGGATGATGGTATCACCCAACTGGGTCGTGTCGGATTCCTGCGCTTGCGGCAGCACAGAACGATAGGTGCGGCGCAGGATGGCGGTGAGCCGCAGGATTAGCTCTCTGGGTAAAAAGGGTTTGGTGATATAATCGTCTGCCCCCAGCCCCAGACCCTGCAGGCGGTCGGCATCCTGATCTTTGGCCGACAGAAACAGCACCGGGATATCCCGACAGCTGTGCAGCTCCTGTAATAAGGAAAAACCGTCACCGTCCGGCAGCATAATATCCAGAATTGCGCCGTCCAGCGGCTGCCGCGCAAAAATCTGCCGGGCCTGCTGACAGCTGGAGGCTGTTAGAATATTGCGAAAACCGGCCTGCAGCAGAATATTCTGAATCATCTGCAGCAATTCTTTATTGTCATCGACCACCAGAATGGTCATATCGTATATTTCTTTCATATGAATCACCCAACTGTATCATACCAGATTTATGGCGCTTGCGCAGCAC
>CAMFFG010000282.1 GCA_945949655.1 uncultured Peptococcaceae bacterium | reverse complement strand
GATACCGCTGCTAATCGGGCACAGTGGGCAGACCAACATTATCCGACGACTGACCAGCGGTGAGGATCTGGGTACGCTGTTTCTGCCTATTGAGATGAAGCCTCATCTGCGCAAAAAATGGATCGCCTTTGGCTCCCATGTAGGCGGCCGTATCGTGGTGGATGACGGCGCCCGGGATGCTTTGCTGCATAAAGGCAAAAGTCTGCTGCCCAGCGGCATTGTGTCGGTGGAAGGCGACTTTGCTGCCGGCGATGTGGTGGGCATTGCGGATTTAGAAGGCCGGGAGTTTGCCCGGGGCATTAGCAACTACAGCTGGCTGGAGTTAAATAAGATCAAGGGCCAGAAAAGCAAGGATATCTGCCCGATTTTAGGATATAAAGATTACGATGAAGTGATACACAGAGACAATCTGTCTCTCATATTGTAGGAGGTGGCTGTAATGGGTGAATTGCAGGAAAAAGGCAGATTGGCCAAAGAGGCCAGTTATGCTCTGGCGGTGATGACCACCGCGCAGAAAAACAAAGGGCTGCTGGCCATGGCAGACGGGCTGGAACAGGCTGCAGCTGATGTGCTGGCAGCCAATGCGCTGGATATGCAGCGGGCCCGGGAAAAGGGCCAGCCCCAGTCCTTTCTGGATCGGCTGCTCTTAACGGAAAGCCGGGTGCAGGATATGGCCGATGGCATCCGCGCTGTGGCCGACCTGCCGGATCCGGTAGGGCATGTGGAAGAAATGTGGCTCAACAAAGATAATCTGCAGATCGGCAAAATTACAGTGCCGCTGGGTGTCATCGGTATGATCTACGAAGCGCGCCCCAATGTGACAGCCGACGCAGCCGCCTTATGCCTCAAGTCGGGCAATGCGGTGCTTTTGCGGGGCAGCGGGGATGCGCTGCAGTCCAATAGAAAGATCGCCGCGGTTTTGAGCGCTGCGGCAGAAGCTGCCGGTATTCCGGCCGGAGCCATTCAGCTGGTGGAGGACACCAGCCGGGAAACAGTCAATGAGATGATGAAATTAAACGAATATCTGGATGTGCTCATTCCCCGCGGTGGCGCCGGATTGATCCAGAGCGTGGTGAAAAACGCCACTGTGCCGGTGATTGAGACCGGTGTGGGCAACTGCCACATTTATGTGGACGAAACCGCCGATCTGGATATGGCAGTCAACATCATCATGAATGGTAAAGTGCAGCGCCCCGGCGTGTGCAATGCCACCGAATCGCTGCTGGTGCACAAAAATATTGCGGCTCAGCTTCTGCCCCTGGCAGCGGAAAAACTGCTGGAGGCTGGTGTGGAGCTGAGAGGCTGCCCTGAAACCATGCAGTATATTCCGCAGAGCAAAGCCGCTACCGAGGAAGACTATGCCACCGAGTTTCATGGTCTGATCCTCTCGGTGAAAGTGGTGGAAGATATGCAGGAAGCACTGCTGCATATTCGCCGGTTTGGCACCGGCCACTCGGAAGTGATCGTGACCAACAACTACACCAACGCCCGTCAGTTCCAGCAGATGGTGGACGCCGCTGTGGTGTATGTGAACGCCTCCAGCCGTTTCAGCGACGGGTTCCAGTTCGGCTTTGGCGCAGAGATCGGCATCAGCACGCAGAAGCTGCATGCCCGCGGCCCGATGGGCTTAAAGGAACTGACCAGCTATAAATATATTGTCAACGGCGATGGGCAGGTACGCCAATGAGACGGATCGGCCTTTTGGGCGGCACCTTTGACCCGGTGCATTATGGTCATCTGCGGCTGGCGGAGCAGTGCCGGGAAAAACTGCAGCTGGAAGAGGTGTGGTTTATTCCCGCTTTTCTGCCGCCCCACAAAGACTGGGCCATCAGCCCATACGAAAAACGGCGGCACTGGCTGGAACGGGTGCTGGACGGCGCGGACTGGTGCCGGATCTTAGATATCGAAAAAGAACGGGAAGGCAAATCCTATACCTATCATACCTTAAAGGCGCTGCATAAACAGCAGCCGGACTGTGAATTCTATTTTCTGACCGGCGCCGATTCGCTGGAAAAGCTGGACACCTGGTATCACTGGGAAGACATTCTGGATCTGTGCCATTTTGTGGCCACCAGCCGTCCCGGTTACAGCGGCGGTATTCCGGAAAAACTAAAAAAAGAGGCCAGAAAGCGAAAAGGCGGTATCCTCTGTCTGGAGATCGACGCGCTGGATATCTCCTCCACCGAGGTGCGGGAGAAGATCGCCCTCCGGCAGGACATCAGCCAGCTGGTTCCGGCAGAAATCATCAGTGAGGTGGGAGACAGCATGGAAATCAAAGTGGAAGGCTACAAAGAAATATTGAAAAAGCGGCTGTCAGCCAAGCGGTACACCCATTCGGTGGGCGTGGCCAACACCTCCGCCAAGCTGGCCGGCATGTTTAACGGCGATATTGAGCGGGCCTATCTGGCAGGTCTGCTGCATGATTACGCCAGGGAAGTATCCGGCAGCGAGCTTCTGGAGTTGGCTGTAGAGCATGATCTGTGCGGTGATGCGGTGGATCTGCTGCAGCCCAGTC
>CAMFFG010000281.1 GCA_945949655.1 uncultured Peptococcaceae bacterium | reverse complement strand
AAAAGAAAGGCAAAAGCACTTATAAAAAGCGCCTTTGCCTTTCTTTTATCTTAGTATGAAATCAGAATTTCGTCCAGTCTTTTACGGGAAGAATCTTGTATACATGCACAAATATTCCTGTTACGCTGCACAAATTTATCCTGCCAAATTTATAAAACAATCTGCTGGATCAGCCTGGCCACACCATCTTCATCATTGGATGCAGTCAGCAGATCCGCTGCCGCTTTTGCAGCTGGTACTGCATTGGCCACCGCCACGCCGATCCCGGCATATCGCAGCATGTCCAGATCGTTGTTGTTGTCCCCGATGGCTATGATCTGGCTGCGGTCGATCCCCATGTGCTCCGCCAGGCGGGCCAAACCATAACTTTTTCTTGCTTCCGGATGGCAGATCTCCAGAAACTTTCCACCACTGATGACGGTATGCACCGCATCGCCAAATTGTGCTACAATCTGCTGCTGTAACTGCGAGACAAGCGCCGGCTCTGCAAACACGCCAAACTGTGTGACGGCAAGCTGCCCCAGCCTCTGCGGTGCTTCCAGCGGCTGCACACCGATATGCCGCGCATAGTCGAGAACCTCCTGCCCAAAAGTAGAAAAATATAATTTCTCATCAGAATATATATTGTAATGCATCTCGCTTTTACGCAGGATCTCCGCAATTGCTCCGGCCAACTCCTGCGGCAAATGGAGCGCATGCATCACACAGCCTTCCGCATCTTCCAGCAGTGCACCCTGGTATGTGATCAGCGGAAGCTGCAGCTCCAGCCGCCGGGCGAAGGGCAAAGCCGAACAATACATGCGTCCGGTAGCAAAGGTAAATTCCACACCAGCATTGCGGCAGGCTGCAATGGTATCCCGGGTAAAATCAGAAACGGAACCATCGCTGCGCAGCAATGTGCGGTCCAGGTCTGCCGCAATCAGTTTGAATCCCATGTTAATCCACCAGCCAGCTCAGCACTGTGCTGACTACCGATAAAATGACCGAACCAACAATGGCTGGCCATAAGCCAACTACGTCAAAGCCGCCCACCACAGCCGCGGTCAGTTTCAGCATCAGACCATTGATCACAAAGGTGAGCAATCCCAGGGTCAGCACATTTAACGGCAGCGTGAACAGCACCAGCAACGGCCGGATTGACCTGCTGCTCCAGACCAAGCATTGACAATGCCTAAAATAATGGCGGCAATGATCACGGCGCCCCAGCCATCCACATAGATGCCGTCAATCAGGTTGGCCGTAAGCATCAGCGCAGCCGCGTTGATCAGAATTTTTACAATCAGATGTTTCATGTATGATCACTCCTTCTCATCGTATAGAGTTGCATTTCTATTTTCGGTTTAATCTTGCCTGCAGATCCTGATGGGTCTTCAGATAGCTATATATTTCTTCTGCCACTGTGCGGTTGATTCCTTCTACTTCCAGCAGTTCTTCCACCGATGCCTCCCGGATCTTGGTAAAAGAGCCGAAATGCTTCAGCAGATTTTTTTTGCGTTTTTCTCCCACGCCAGGAATATCATCCAGAATACTGGCCAGATTGCGCTTGCCACGCAAACTGCGATGATAGGTGATGGCAAACCGGTGCGCTTCATCCTGCATGCGGGTGACCAGTAAAAATGCCTCCGAACCGGATTCCATGGGGACTTCCACATTGCGGTAATACAGCCCCCGCGTGCGGTGCCTGTCATCTTTCACCATGCCGCACACCGGAATCTCCAGCTGTAGCTCCTGCAGCACCTCCAGCGCAATATTGACCTGCCCGCGACCGCCATCCATCATGATCACATCGGGAAACGTGCCAAACTTTTCAGCACCTGTATCACCAGCAGCTGCCTGCCGCTGCTTCTGTTCCTCCAAGCCATGCTGGAACCGGCGTGTCAGCACTTCTTTCAGGCTGGCATAATCGTTGGCCCCTTCCACGGTTTTAATCTTAAACCGCCGGTACTGATCCTTTTTGGGTTTGCCGTCCACAAAAACCACCATGGAGGCTACGCTCTCGGCACCTTGCGTATTGGAAATATCGTAACATTCCATACGGTGGGGCATTTCCGGCAGACCAAGCACCTGCTGCAGCTGTTCTAAGGCACCGGTGGTGCGCTGCTGCTGATAGGTTTCCTCCAGTTCCTGTTTGGCCAGTGCCTCCGAGGCATTGCGGCCCACCAGTTCCACCAGATCTTTCGCCTGCCCCCGTCTGGGCACTTTGATATACACACGGCTTCCCCTTTTTTCTGTCAGCCACTGTTCCAGCACCGCCTGCTCCTCCAGTTCGGTCTCCAGCAGAATATTGCGGGGGATAAACTGGCAGTCCAGATAAAACTGTTTGACAAAAGAGGCCAGCACCTCGCCACGGCTGCTGTCATCGGTGCCGCGCAGAAAATAATTTTCCCGGCCTACGATCTTGCCGCCCCGCACAAAAAAAATCTGCACGCAGCACTGATCGATGCCTCTGGCCATGGCGATCACATCTTCGTCGCCATCATTGCTCAGCACAGCCTTCTGCTGTGTCATGATCTGCTCGATCCC
>CAMFFG010000280.1 GCA_945949655.1 uncultured Peptococcaceae bacterium | reverse complement strand
CCCAAAAGGAGCAAATCCGGCAGCAGTTTTTTCCTTCGGGCTCCACCAGAACAGCTGCCAGGGTAGAGGGCATTGTTTTACTGAGGCGACTGGCAACTACACTGCTCTGCGCAGGAATGTCGGCCTTCACTTCCCTTAATCGGGCGGAAAGTAATTCCTGAAGCTGAGCAGCCAATTCTTCCGGGGGAATATGGCCGGTTCCACAGTTTCCGATGTCAGCAGACTGGAACCAGTCCGCCAGTGCATTTCCAATCAAACGGGAAGCAATTCTCGCCCCGCTCCAGCCTCCAAACTGGGGATAACTGCGACCGCCGCTGCCGCCGCAGCCATCCATACAGGCGATCATTGCGGCACGGTCGCCCTGGGTCAGCCGCAGAGGGGAATCCTCGCCCCTTTGAAAGCACTTCTCCTCAAATATGTTCAATGTAAATGTAACCAAACTCATGATACAATTCTCCTGCGGTGAGGACAAATTGAAATGCGTTCCATCAGGAAAACGATACACTAAATCGTCTGCACCAGCAAGAGCAAAACTTCTTCATAGTCCTGCTCCCGCAGTCCCTGTCCGGCAATGGTATGAACCGGAATCACATTGTCCCAGTTTTCACTGATGGTGCTCCAGTATTTTGCGTCCGGCGCGAACAGAAGAAGCCGTTTGGAACTGTAGTGCATTTTCGCGGTGGGACTGTCCGGATCATCGCCCCACCAGTCTGTCAGCTCCGCGAAATTCGCCGGCAGCTTGGGATCATAGTTCGGGACTGATTTGCCAAAGCCCAGCGGGTGGGTAGAGGCGTCGGTCCAGACAACGATGATCTGACGACACTTTTGCCTATCAGAAGGCTGCTGCCATTTGGACGCCATTGCATATGCCAGCGCTTCCAGTCCATCCTCCGGCTCGTCTCCGCCGCCAATGGCCTCAATCGAGTTGACGGCTTCACAAAAGGCATCTTTCTGCGCAGGCATGCTCATAAAGTCTGTCATCTCAATGGCGTGTTCCCCATCCGCAATGTAATCCCGGAATAGCAACAGTTTAATCCGTAAACTGTGAATCACTTTATTTTTCTCGCCAGCCTTTCTCAGCACATCATCCGGGAGCCGTTTGGCGTTGTTTTTCACCATCTGGATAATCGGATCCATACTCTTTGTGGCATCAATGCACAGAACCAAATCCACATCGTAAGTATACTGTTTCTGATAAGTTCCTTGTCCGCCCAGACCGTCAGAATAATTCCCCTGATACATAATAAGTCTCGTTCCTTTCCTGCAATTTATAGATATTTCTACCTTTCGTACTGCCCGAATGGATGCAAATTGCTTCGGGCTTTGATGTTATTCTAACTTACATTTCAAAGCAAGCTAAAAAACATTGTCTGAAATCCTCAAAATATGTAACGAAATACAGCAGTTGTTTGGATATAAATGCTTGATGATACATTTGTGCGTGGGAGCGCCGGATGTTTTTCGCGAGTTGTTACAAAAAACCGACCAGTTATGCGCCTTGGCTTCCTTTTTGGTGCACGTACTTTTACAATGCGATTGTAACCAGTCCACTTGGGAGGAAGACCAATGCGCATCGGGATTTGTGACAGAAATCAAAATTACGTCCAATGGATCACAGGTCTGGTGCGCCAGATCGACTGTGCGAAAAACAGCACGATTGTGCCATACTGCAAGCCCGGTTGGCTTATCGATGACGTGTGTTCTGGCGCAGAGGCTTTTGATATACTGATTATTTCTCAGACGCAGGAAGATTTGAGCGGCGTATCGGTTATTTTGCAGGTCTGCGCGTTCAATCCGCAATGCAGAATCATTCTTCTGACGGAAGACAATATGGTTATCCCCGAGGCCTATCAGCTATCTCACGGCGTACTGCTGCCAAAAGAGCATGTCCCCCTGCACCTGATCACCGTCGTAAACCGGCTGTATGCGTCTCTTCAGCGGCAGCACGAGCGATATATCCGTTTGGTTACCGGCAGAGAACGCAGAATGATCCCCTGTTCGCAGATCCTGTATTTGGAAAAAGTCTTGCGCAAAACGGTTGTCACCACAAAAACAAAAACCTACGAAACCTATCAGTCTCCAAAAGAATTGCTGGAACGCAGCGGCTGCACCACGTTCTCTCAGTGCCACCGTAGTTTTTATGTTAACCTTCCCAACGTCAAAATGCTTTGCCCCACGCATATCGAGCTGATCGAATCCTATGTGATTCCGGTTGGAAACACCTTTGCGGAAGCTGTGCGCGGCGCGTACGACAATTACTGCTCCAATCGGATGGGCGAAACCGCCCATCCGTAATTTGATTACATTTTTTGTGCCATATCGACATGATGATTCCGAAATTCTTCAACGTGTTGTTACAGTATTGACATAACAGCCAGGAGGGAGGAATCCATAATGATCTGTCCACACTGCGGCAGAAATACAAATGATGCGGATACATGTCAGCACTGCCATAAACCCACAGAATTTACAACCCGTTTTAACAGCCGTCCCGGCCCGATTCCAGGAATTGAGGACAACCCGGTTTCACCAC
>CAMFFG010000279.1 GCA_945949655.1 uncultured Peptococcaceae bacterium | reverse complement strand
GGAGATAGCAGAATGCCCACGGGCAGCTCATATGGTGCAAACAGCATACGAGAGGCGAGATCGCAGAGGATCACAAAGGCAGCACCGCCAAAGGCACTGGTCGGAATCAGCATGATATGGTTATTGCCGGCCAAAAATCGAACGGCATGGGGCACAATTAAGCCGACAAATCCCAGTAATCCGGAAAAGCTGACGGCAGCACCGGCCAAAATGGCAGCAACTAAAATGAGCAGAAATCGAATCCAGGTGACATTCATTCCCAACGATTTTGCCGTTTTGCTGCCCAATGCCACAATGTTCATATCGCGGCGCAGCACCATGGCCAACAGCAGACCGATGATAATATAAACAGAGGCAAATCTTAAGCTTTTTAAGGTCAGCCCAGAAAGACCGCCTACCAGAAAGGTGCTGGCACCGATGTAAGCATCGGGATAGAAGATCATGATACAGTTCATGCCAGCCCCTAAGATGCTGGTCATGGCGATGCCGGTCAAAACCAGCGTAATTTTAGAAACACTGTTGCCCATGGCCAAGGCAAAAATGAGCATAGAGGGAGCCAATGCGCCGAGAAAAGCTGCCAGTGGAAGCAACTGATCCTGAGATGGGAAAAAAGCAGAGCATAGCAGCACCAAAAGTCCTGCGCCGCTGTTGACGCCGATCACATTGGGGCTGGCCAATGGGTTTTGCAAAACAGCCTGCAAAATGGCGCCGGAGACGGCCAGCGCACTGCCTGCCAGCAATGCGCCCAGCACCCGGGGCAGACGGCTGTGTATGATAATGCGGTAGGCGGAGCTGGTGGTGTCACCGGATAACAGCGCCTGCACAAAAGAAGCCGGGGAGACCCGGGTAGAACCCAGGCAAAGCCCCAGCACAATAGCAAATGCGGTCATTATGATGGCACCAAATAACAGCATCCAGTTTAACTGTCGGTTACGCATGGAGCAGATCGGCTAAATAGGCATAGCTTTCTGCCCATCTTGCATTTGGTTTGTACATAAATTTATCCTTTGGCAGCAGGATATAGCGTCCCTCTTTTACAGCAGTCAGGCTGCTCCAGGCCGGATTGCTCTCCACGTTTTCCTTCAGATTCTTTTCGGCCAGGGCATCATCGTTGCCCATAGGGATCACAAAAATATAATCGGGATCTGCCTCAATAATGTTTTCCACACTGAAATCCTGCAGCATACCTGGGTTATCGTCCAGAATATTGTGGCAGCCCAGCTCGGCCAGCATGCGGCCGGTCATGGTGTCGGAACTCTGGGCGCGGATGCCGCCGGAATAGGTGACCATCAGCAGAACAGACGGTTCGGTGTCCAGCTTGTTCTCTGCAATGATGGCCTCGATCTTTGCCTCTACATCCAGACCGTTTTTCTGATAGGCGTCAGCGTCGCCGGTGATATCCGAGCAGATCTTCAGCATGTTGAGATAATCCTCAAAATGGGTCACGCTGAAATAGGCGGCGGTGATACCGGCTTCGCTCAGCGCGTCTTTTAAGGCCACATGACTGTCCGTGCGGGTGGTCTCCGCCGATAGCAGCACCAGGTCAGGCTCCAGCGCCAGAATGGCTTCGATGTTGGGGTCCTGATAGGTGCCTACGATGGCGATATCCTCCGGCAGGCCCAGATCCCGGCTGTCCACGGTGTCGGCGGAGGTGCCCACCAAAGTGTCATATCCACCCAGATCTCCGAAAAGCTGCCCATCAGCGATACCACCCGCTGCGGATGATCGACGGTGATCTCCTGGCCCAGCGCGTCGGTAAAGGTGTAAGCGTTGTTGCTGGTCTGTTCTGGTTGTGTAGCTGTGTCTGCTTGTTTGCCGCTGCAGCCGCTCAACAAGAGACAGAGCACCAGCAATAAGGTACAGATGGACGTAATATTGCGATGATGAAACATGTGAAAATCTCCTTTATCATTGGATTGTGGTTCGGCCTAAACTTTTTTGTTTGGTATAGTGTGTTTTAGTTTGTTTAAGAATGCAACAGTAGTTATCTGGTCAGCTGTTTGCCGAAGGCACAGTAGCTGTCTTCCTGCAGAATGTCGCCGTCGTGGTAGTAGGCCGAGCGGGCCCGGCAACCGCCGCAGATCGTTTTGTAGCCGCATTTGCCGCAGGCGCCTTTGTAATCCTGGGTGCGCAGCTGCTGGAACACGTCAGCGTTTTTCCAGATCTCATCAAATGGCTGTTCGTGTACGTCGCCGGCTTCTTCCACCATGTAGGCGCAGGGGCGCACTTTGCCCACCGGGCTGATGATGCAGTAGGTGAGCCCAGCCAGACAGCCCCGCGTGAACCGTTTGTCCAGCTCTACGCCAAGCTGTTTGGCAACGCGGGTAAACTGGGGCGCGCAGGTGGGCTTGATGGGGATGGGTACCTGTTTCTGTTTTTCCATAATGGTGCGCAGCAGATTTTCGTATTCCAGCACTTCCACGGCAGTATCCTCGATATATACTCCGCGGCCTACCGGGATCAGGAAGAACAGATACTGGGCCATAGCGCCCATTTCCACTGCAAAGTCGATGATATTGCACACTTCGTCTTTGTTCCAGTCCATA
>CAMFFG010000278.1 GCA_945949655.1 uncultured Peptococcaceae bacterium | reverse complement strand
ACAGCTACTTTAAACTGCATATATGTCATAGTGGTTGGATTTCCCTCTTCATCCACACCAATTTGTACATCATAATTTTGCAGTTCACTAGTAAACAAGTGTGCTACGGCATCGTCCCCTTCTACCACAACTTGTTCATGGCAGAAAGGGCACACATATTTTGCGCCTGTGCAACTAGCATCCCAGGATACTTTTGGCGCAAGTCCAACGCTATCTGTATCTTTATTATACTTTAAGGTATAATCCCCTTCTGATGGACTTTCTGTCCAAATAAATTGAATTGTAGTGGAAGATGTTACAGCTGACTGTGGGCAGGCACACCACGTAAACAACTCTGTTGACTCCTCTGACTCCTCATCAGATAATGCTCTTACACTGAACAGGCTCCGGGATGGCTGTTCCTCCACAGCAGCTGCTTCTGCTGCAACTTCGGATACGTCCTGCTGTAATGCAGCATCGTTTTCCACCTGCTGCCACATGGAAGCTAAACCGGACATCCCGGCCTGCATCCCGTCGGACAGGGTAAAGTCAATTTCCGATACCACACCACCAGCCATATCAAACTGATAGGTTACCGCATTGGTCATATACCGTTCTGCCAGCAGAAGATCCATGACCTGCTGCATTTCAGCAGCATTCAGGTTCAATGCTGCCGTGTCAACCACGCCATCCGTATAATATCCAAACATTCCCTGGCTGATTATACTTTTAACTTCATCAAAGGATCTGCCACTCTTATCCTCCACTGCATTGACCAGTGATACATCGGCCTGTGGCTGTTCTACCACAGCATTTTGTGCCTGCAATTCATCAATCGCATCCTGAATCAGGTCTTCCATGCTGGTGTACTGTTTCAGTCCGCTATTTCCGTTTGCCGGTGCTGCAAATGCTGCGCTGGGCAATAGACTGAACAGCATAGAAACCACCAGCACAACGGCACAAAGCTTTCTTGCGTTTCTTTTCATTGTTCTCCTCCTTTTATTTAAGATGTAAAAAAATAATAAAATAATTTATATATAAATCTCCACGGCAGCAGTTTCTGCCAATCTGTTCTGTCATACCCTTCCATTGCTGTGGAGAATATATATCATCGTATTACAATCTACATAAAGCGTATCATTTTTTACACAACACTGTCGTCTGCTGCGCACGGTTGCCACAGCATGATTATTCCTGCTCAGCCAGCAGCTGGGCAGCCAGAATACGACGGTTGGTTTTAAAGTGGAAATATTCCCGCTTGTCGGTGGTAATGATGCGCACCGGATATTCATGCTCCTTCAGCACTGCATAAATAGGGTCCTTCACATCTTCTACTGTAACGCCCGGGTCCAGCACCAGATACATATACGGTAAGAAATATCCCGGATGGGCTTTATCCTGCACAATCACCACAAAGCAGTCGTCCACGCCGGGCACTTCCACCACGCGGTTTTCGATATCGGTAATAAACAGCGGACCACCCGCATAGCGGGAATTGATGCCGCGGCTCATAACAAACAGTTCCCCCTGCTCGTTCATATAACCAAAATCACCGGTGTGCACCCATTTTAACCCATCGGGATGAGTCTGCAGCACTTTTTCTGTTTCTTCGGGACGGCCATTGTAGCCGACCATCAGGCTTGGCCCGTGAACACAGATCTCCCCAATCTGGTTATAATCCAGCTCTTTCTGGGTATCTTTTTCAAAAATCGCCACTGTCTGATACTGCATGGGAATCCCGTTACAGCAGTTCATAAAGCTGCTGTTGGCATGGGGATTGGTGATTACCGACCCCGCCTCACTCATACCATAGCACATGGAGAACACAGCTTTGGAATGATGATCCTGCAGGAACTTCTGGGTTTTGGCCAGCCACTTATTGTGTACCGGGTCCGCACCGCCACCGTAGATCACCAGAAAGTCCATGTTGTAATCTTCCGGGATCCGTTTGCTGAGCCGCAGAAAATCTGCCATCATAGGCACCGCTACCAGATGGTTGGGCCGGTAGCGCATAAACTCCAGGTCAAAATCGGCTTCATCACAGAACGGGTCCAGAATCAGCAGATCGGTGTTGGAAATACGATACAGCATAATGGGCACTACAATGGCAATCAGGGCCGGTGGCAGCAGTGTCAGCAGACAGCGCCATTCTGTTTTCACCGGTGTCGGGATTACCAGCTGTGTCAGAATGCCTACAATAGAAGCCGCCGTGTGAATAATTTCCTTGGATGGCCCGGTGGAACCGCTGGTATACGGATGATACAGCGGCCGGTTTGGATCGGGCGCTACCTGATAATTGCCGGTAAAGGTATCACCAAGTCTGTAAAAGTCATCCCAGCTGATGCTGCGGGCATCGTTCGCACCATCTGCACTGTAAAGCCCTTCTATGGCAGTGGTCACATAGTCCGGCATTTTGTCTTTCCGGGCATAGGTATATGGCGACACTAAAATAATATGCTGCAGGGTGTCAATGCTGTAAAAGCTTGCTTCTTCCTCTATGGTAAGATAGTCATGGGCAAACATAACCGGTCCGCCAGCCCGTTTTACTGCTTCCATGTTTTCTTCCAGCG
>CAMFFG010000277.1 GCA_945949655.1 uncultured Peptococcaceae bacterium | reverse complement strand
TCCCAACCAGCATGGCAAACAGAACCAGCAGCAGGCACAGTACATATTTGCTCTGCACCACCATGCGCCGCGATACCGGCATGGTCAGCACATAACGATCCCAGTGATAAAATTCATCGTAAGAGATCGAATTGGCCGGCAGCATCATAATAATGATGGCCAGCACCGCACTCAGCATACTGGCATTAGTTCCAAAATAACCGATCACCGCATACACCAGCATAAAGGCGACCAGCGTGCCAAATGTATTTTTCATCATATATAAATCTTTCCGCAGTAAACCTTTCATTGTTTCACGTCCCATCTTTCCGCTGCCAGTGTTATGACAGCATTCCTTTGTTGAAGAACAGCATGATCCCTTCCAGGGTAGGCTGCTCCAGCTGGCAGTCGGTTCTGATCCCGCTGCGTTTCACCAGTGCTTCCACGCCAAAAGAATTGCGGCACACCCGTAATACAGCATCTGCCGGCAACGCTTTCAGCTGTTCCTCACTGCCTTTAAATACCCCGTATTCTTCCAGCAGGCGGTCTTTTTCCATACTCAGTTCAATGTGCCCCTGGTGAATATACGTAATGTAGTCACATATTTTTTCCAGGTCGCTGGTGATATGCGATGCCATCAGAATGGCATGCGCTTCGTCCTGCATAAACTCCTGAAACATTTCTAAAATCTCATCGCGCACCACCGGATCCAGACCGCTGGTGGCCTCATCCAGAATCAGCAGCTGCGCGTTATGGCTCAAGGCTACTGCAATGGACAGCTTCATCTTCATCCCGCGGGAATAGGTTTTGATTTTGCTTTTTAGCGGTAACCCAAACCGGCTGATCAGCTGAAAAAAGGTCTCACTGTCCCAGTTGGCATAAATATCCCGCATAACGGCATCGACTTGTTTCACGTGAAACATATCGGGAATGCTGCACTCGTCCATCACCACACCGATGGCTGCATTGCGCTCCGCCGAAAATGTTTCCGCCGGAACACCCAGCACCTCAATTTCTCCGCCATCCCGTTTGATCAGGTCAAGCAGCAGCTTGATGGTAGTGCTCTTGCCCGCTCCGTTTTCGCCGATCATCCCCATAATGCAGCCTCTGGGCAACACCAGAGAAATATTCTGCAGGGCAAAATTTTCATATTGTTTACTCACATTTTTCAGTTCCAATGCGTATGTCATGTTTCCTCTCCTCCATACAGCAGGGCCAGCATTTCCTGCAATTCCTCCAGCGATATACTGCTGCTCTGTGCCAGCATAACTGCCTGTGTTAATTGCTGCTCAATTTTCTGCAGCTGTGCTTCCCGCACCAGGTCCAGATTTTTTCCCGCTACAAAGCTGCCTTTTCCTGTTTGAGATACAATAAATCCTTCTCGTTCCAGTTCCTCGTAAGCCCGTTTTGTTGTAATGACGCTGATGCGTAATTCCTTGGCCAGCAAGCGCATAGATGGCAGCATGTCGCCTTCCTGCAGTTCACCGCTGATGATCAGCGCTTTTATCTGGCTGGCGATCTGCTCATAGATGGGCTGACCACCTGTATTGCGAATGATAATGTTCATGATGTGCACCTCATGTTATATTGTATATATTCATTATATACAATATGCACAATCTGTCAACCGGAAAATAAAAAAATTCTGCTGAAAATAAAAAACTGTTGTCTGAACGCCTCTGCATCCAGACAACAGTCATTTTGTAACGTATTCCTATGCTGTTTAACCCTTGTATTACACTGAACTGCTGCCCAGCCACTTCTGAAGCAGCTGTTCTGCTTTTGCCGGATCGGCTTTCTCTTTATCCAGTTGTAGCGGGAACAGTACATTGACACCTTCAACCTTCGGATTTTCCTGCACCATACCAGTAGCCTCATTATACTGGAATGTATCATTGCTGATCGCGAACTCATCCGTAATGGCCAGCCACAGGTTACGATCCGCAAAAGCTGTAAGATCATCAAATTCCACCAGACGATACAGAATCCCGTCCTGTACAAATTCACCATAACCGCCGCCCATGGTAAAAATGTTTACCTGCCATGGTTTCTGCCCCTGAATCAGCGGCGACATCAGCAAAGATTGCTCCTGATAGGCATCACTGCTGATGGCAGGCATAGCACTACCATCTGCTTTTTCCACCGCCACAACGGCATATATACGCTCTGGATGAATTTCTGCTGCAGCACTCACTTCGTCGGGAATATACGCGCTGCAAGCAGCGCCCTGCACTAGCCCCAACAGTGTAAACCGATATCCGCCCGACATCTGCACAGCATCTTCGCTGTCAAAAGCCTGGCTCAACGCATAATCTCCCAGTTGGTTCGCTACCTGCGCCGGGCTCAGCAGCTGCCAGGCAGCGAGAGCGCCCACTGGCACGCCGATCAGAACTGCCAGCATCAATAAAACAGTACAAAGTCTTCTGGTCGTTCTAGTGTTGTGTATCATATCATATCGCTCCTTCATCTTTTGTCTGATCTCCATCTGGAACTGTGCCGAAGGTTCTGACACGCTGTGCTCCGTCTGCAAGCTGCGGTGCAGCAAATCATCTATTGAACTTTCACGCTTCA
>CAMFFG010000276.1 GCA_945949655.1 uncultured Peptococcaceae bacterium | reverse complement strand
ACCAGTTCATTGGCGCTGGGACAGCAGGTCGTGATAATGTTTTTCATTTTTCCTTCCCTGACAAGATGGGCATAGGCTTCTGTCACATAGGCAGCCGCTTCGGAGGTTTCCCGAACCTGCGTAAAGCCCAGTTTTTTCAGAGCAGTTACCACCTGACCAGGATGGGTATGATTCAGCGCCACCATATAGGAAGGAGCCAGAGAAGCAATAATATGCTCATGATTCTGAATAAAATATTTGACTTTATCCAGATCACTGACAAACTTCTTGGCACTTTGCGGACATACTTCCATGCAGCGTCCGCAGAGAATACATCTGTCGTCTAAGATCTGTGCCTGCCCTTTTTTCACTTCGATGGCCTTTATGGCACAGGTACGCACGCATTTATAACAGTTTTTACACTGGGCTTCTTCAAATCCAATTACTTTCATGCTTCCAGTCTCCGCAGAATTTCATCCTGGAAAAAGGCTTCTGTATTTTCCGGTTTCAGATAAAACAGCTCGTCGTTCAGTTTCATACTTACACCTTCCACACTGCATTTGCCCATGCAGAATGCACCTTTCAAATGAATCTGGTCCTTCAGCCCTTTTTCTTCGATCAAAGTTTCCAGTTTTGCGACGATATCTCTGGCCCCTTTTAAATGACAAGAGCTGCCGATACAAATCGTAATTTCCATGATAGGAATCCTCCTTTTTCATTCTAAAAATAACATTGTGAAATATTTCTCTATAAATAATATTATATTATCACAAAAAAGTCCATGCCTAAATGGCAAAAAAGATATGTTGTTATATTTTTTTCAACATATCTTTTCTGATTTTTTCTATTTACTTTTTTATTACTGCTTTTTATTGCTGTTTCAACTCCAGGGCAGTGCCCCGTATTTCTGATTTAATATATCCCGCACATCCATCACCCGCTGAATGAAGCCTTTTTCCACCGTACTGAACCGGTACCCCTGCGGACTGATCAGTACATCACGGAACGGACGGCCTGCCATCTCACTGCAGCCGATCTGCACCAGCTGATACCGCTGCAGCAATTCTTCCGGCACCGGCGATACCCACATAAAACTGTCAGGAATACTCTGCAGCAGATCAAACTGACTTCCCCGCTCATACACGTAAATTTTCTTTTTCTGATTGGGCACCGACAGTACCTGCTCCTGCTCATCCGCCGGGATAAACGGCACATCCCAGTCGCCGTGGATCAGCTCGGTCAGCGGCACCAGTTCTTCCAGCTGAATTCTGCTTTTATGTGCCAGTGGATTGCGCACCGACATCAGGGCCTGATATTCAAATTCCCACAGCAATTGAGCCTGCAATCGTTTTTCCTGCAGCATTTTCTGAAAATAGGGCTCATATTCAGACTGATACCGAATGATCCCCATGGAATACCCTTTCCGGCTGATATTCTGAATGGCCTCCATGGAGTTGGTCTCCATAAAGTTGATTTCAAACTCACCACTGCTGCTGAGACTGTTGGCAAAATCGGCAAAAGCGTATGTGATATAACTGGCTCGCGGTACAGAGACAGAAAAAGCGATTTTTCGTTTCTCTTCTGACTGATAGCGCTCCTCCAGCTCGGCAATCTGCTGCAGGATCTGGCGGGCTGAATCCAGAAACTCCTGTCCCTGTACCGTAGGGATAACGCCCGTAGAGGTTCGCTGAAAAATTGTGATATTGAGAGATGTTTCCAGTTCTTTAATTGCTTTGCTTAAATTGGGCTGGTTCATATACAGCTGCTCTGCAGCGCCGGTGATAGAGCCGCAGCGCGCTACCGTAACAGCATATTTCAAATACAGGATATTCAAAGCAGTTCCTTCCTTTCTGATTGCAAGCTGAATTTCACCTTTTCCGTATTTCAGTTTTTTATCATTATACCATATTTTTTCTTTCACTTTGCAGGTATTTCAAAAAAATGATTATTTTTATTTGAAATACCTGCGGCAGATGTGACGAAAAATCATCAGACAACTTGGCAGTCTTCTTTTTTGATGTTATACTAAATTATGATTTTATACGCATATGGATTCTTGGCATGCAAATTTGCTGCAACAATCGTTTTTGTTTTATTTGATCCTGAATGAAGGAGTGTATTGTTTATGTCTGCAGAAAAATGTCGTAAAATGATCATTGGATTATTAAAAACCGCCGGTGTTCCTGTATCGGGTACAGCTTTAGCTCAGCAGTGTCAGGTGAGCCGCCAGATCATTGTACAGGATATTTCCCTGTTGCGGGCCGCCGGATACCAGATTTTGTCCACCACCAAAGGCTATCTGCTACAGGGTACACCCGCTTTTACCTGCATCTTTCAGGTACAGCACAGTGATGTGCAAATTGCCGATGAACTGAACAGCATCGTGGATCTTGGCGGCACCGTGCTGGACGTATCGGTACATCATGATCTCTATGGTGACCTGAAAGCGCCGCTGTACGCAGCCTCCCGTCAGCAGGTGCAGGAATTTGTGCAGTCGTTGCAGGAACGTCGGGCCAATCCGCTCAAAAATTTAACTGCCGACGTACATTGTCATACCGTTGAAGCAGCTTCGGAACAGATTCTGAATCAGA
>CAMFFG010000275.1 GCA_945949655.1 uncultured Peptococcaceae bacterium | reverse complement strand
GATCGAGGCAGAGCTGTTGCAGCTGGTCAGACAGAAGCTGTGCTAGACTTCCGTGTCCAGAGCAGGAACATCTCTGTTCGATGTGATGCGTATGGTATATATGCTATAAAACATAAGGAGCTGTTTTTCGCTGCCTGTGCTGCACGATAAAACAGCTTCTTTTCTATTATGAAGGCTGGGGAATACTTCTCAGCAAAAAATAGAGATTTTCTTACTACAAAAATAAGTTGTAGTAAGGCACAACCGGATAAAAAATCAGGTTGTTTTGCAGAATCATCATTTTCCGATATAATAATAGAGAAAGGCATATAGCTTGCATAAATTTTTTTGAGAAAGGATGATCAATTTGTTAAGAAACAAAGGGTTGACTGACAAAGTAATCATTTTGGGTCTGGATGGGATGGATCCCCGTTTTTCCAAAGCCATGGTGGACGAAGGAAAAATGCGAAACCTGAAAAAACTGATTGAAATGGGCTCAGCGCGGGAGGATTTGGTGCTTCTGGGTGCCATGCCGACCATCACGCCGCCAATGTGGGCCACACTGGCGACAGGCTGTTACCCGATGACCCACGGCATTATCGATTATAATATTCAGGTGCCGGGAGAACTGGATCTGACCCAGGAAGCTTTTATGAGCAAATTCCTGAAAGCGGAACCACTGTGGAACTGCACTGCAGAAGCAGGGAAAAAGACACTGGTATTCCACTGGCCGGGCGGCGCATGGCCTCCAACCAGTGACAGTGAAAACCTGCTGGTAGTGGACGGTACCTCTCCAGGGGCTATGGGTAACACCACCCATAAAGTGGACGAAGAAGTAATGGTTATCGCCACTACCAAAACCGAAAAAGCCGGCTTTGTACCTTATGGTGCCACAAGCAGCAGAATCGACGGCGATGTAACCCAGATGCGTCCGGCCAAACGGGATATGGTAATGGATATGAAGGATCCTCGCATTAAAGAATTCTATGAAAATGAATACAAGCAGGGTCTGGTATTCCAGGATTATGAACCGGGCATCCACTCTATCCGTAACGGTATCTTCTATGAAGGCAGCAATATGGATCATCTGGCTGACTGGGCAATCCATCTGTCCATGTCACCGATTCAAGATGCAGAAGGCTGGGCCAATGCACCGGAAGGCGCCAAGGAATTTGTAATCAAATACACCTGGGGCAAGGTGGAAAAACCGGCACTGATCCTGAAAAATGAAAACGGCGAATACGATAAGATCGCGGTATATCTGTCGAAAGATCAGGCAGAACCATTGTATGTTCTGGATGAGGATGTCTACACACCAAACTGTCCGGATATCATGCCGACCAAAAAAGGCGGTATGGTGAAAGTAGTGCGTAATATGCGTGCGCTGGAAATTGCCAAAGACGGTTCCTACGTTCGGTTGTGGGCCGGCTGCGCTGTGAACTGTGAAAACAGTGACTGCTGGTATCCGCGCTGGATCTTTGATAAAGTGAACGAACGGTTCGGGCCACCACCAGCCACCTCCATGGCAGCTGGTCAGGATCCCGATCTGATTCTGAAATGTTCCCAGGAACAGTGGGCGCAGGCTGCAGAATGGCAGGCCAAGGCAATTCAGTACATGATGGATGAAGAAGGCGTAGAAGTGGTATTCAGTCATTTCCACGGCCCGGATCTGTCCGGTCATGCCTATATGAAATATCTGAAGAATCGCGAAAATTCCGTATATGACGAAAGCATTGTACGAACCTGGCATGAACAGACCTACAAATGGAGCGATGATTATATCGGTTCCTTCATTCCTTACATTGAAAAAGGCTGGACAATCATTGTTACATCCGACCATGCACTGATCTGTCCGGAACACGATCATCAGGAAATGGGCGACAATGCCGGCGTTAACATCGGCGTGATGAAGCGTCTGGGCTACACGGTACTGAAAAAAGACCAGTTTGGCCGCGAAATGCAGGAGATTGACTGGGAAAAAACCAGAGCGGTTCAGACCCGCGCCAATACCATTTATGTCAACCTGAAAGGCAGAGACAAGCATGGTATTGTAGATCCGGCCGACAAATATGAACTGGAAGAACAGATCATCACCGATCTGTATGGTTATAAAGATCCTGTCACCGGAAAACGGATTGTGGCACTGGCTCTGCACAATAAAGATGCGGTACTGCTGGGCATGGGCGGCGAACTGGCCGGCGATATTGTTTTCATGCTGCATGAAAGCTATAACTTTGACCACGGCGAATCCATGTCTACCGCATGTGGTCATAACGATACCTCTGTATCGCCAATCTTTGTGGCGGCCGGTCCTGGTATCAAAGAAAACTACACCATCGACGGATATATCCGTGAAGTGGATGTGGCACCGACAGCAGCTGTTCTGCTGGGCGTAAAGATTCCGAAAAACTGCGAAGGTGCACCAGCCTACCAGATCTTTACGGAAGAAATGTAAAACGAAACATTGTAAAACAGCGATATATCTGTTGTCCCCCTGCAGCACACTGCTGCAGGGGGTTTTTTCGTAACATACAAAAAAAGCTTGCCATTACAAAATACATATCTTATCATAAAATAAAATGGAAAAGGAAAAATAATAATGGAAGTCAAATA
>CAMFFG010000274.1 GCA_945949655.1 uncultured Peptococcaceae bacterium | reverse complement strand
ATTATCTGGGCAAGAGCCTGAAGGCACAGATGAAAGCGGCAGACCGGTTCGGGGTAACCTATACGGTCATCATCGGCGACAGCGAGCTGGAACAAGGCGTGGCAGTTGTCCGTGAAATGGCCACCGGCCAGCAGCATGAGGTGACATTGTCCCAGTTAGTAGAGGATCTGGAAGGGAGATTAAAATAAATGTTAAAACGTACACACAATTGTAATGATCTGCGCAAAGCGCATGTGGGTCAGGAAGTGATTCTGACCGGCTGGGCGCAGAAACGCAGAGACCACGGCGGCGTGATCTTCATCGATCTGCGTGACCGCTCCGGTATTGCGCAGGTAACGGCAAGTCCGGAAACCTGCAGCGAGGAAGTATTTGCTGCAGCCGATTCGGTGCGGAGCGAATATGTGCTGGCAGTAAAAGGTACCGTTCGTCTGCGTCCGGAAGGGATGACCAACGACAAGCTGGAAACCGGTGAGATCGACGTGGTCGCCACCGAACTGGTTATCTTAAACAAGGCGAAAACACCGCCATTCTATCTGACCGATGATGTGGATGTAGACGAAAACATCCGCCTGAAATATCGTTATCTGGACCTGCGCCGTCCGGAAATGAAAAACAATATCATTCTGCGCCACAGAGTGGTAAAAGCCATGCGTGACTATCTGGATGAACAAGGCTTTCTGGAAATCGAAACACCGATCCTGCAGAAAAGCACACCGGAAGGCGCTCGGGACTATCTGGTGCCGAGCCGTGTGCATGAAGGCGAATTCTTTGCGCTGCCGCAGTCTCCGCAGCAGTTCAAACAGTTGCTGATGGTAGCCGGCATGGAAAAATATTTCCAGATCGCCCGCTGCTTCCGCGATGAAGACCTGCGTGCCGACCGTCAGCCTGAGTTTACCCAGCTGGATATGGAATTATCCTTTGTGGATGAAGATGATATCATGACCTTAAACGAAGGGCTGATCAAACACATCTTCAAAGTGGCCCTGGACCGCGATATCCCGACCCCGTTCCGCAGAATGACCTGGGATGAAGCCATGAACAAATACGGCTCCGACAAACCGGATCTGCGCTTTGGTCTGGAAATGGTCGATCTGAGCGATATTGCCGATGGCTGTGGCTTTAAAGTGTTTGCCCAGACCGTTGCCAACGGCGGTGTGGTGAAAGCCATCAATGCCAAAGGCGGCGTGCATAAGCTGTCCCGCCGTGATATCGATGCGCTGACCAAATATGTGGCGATCTATGGAGCCAAAGGGCTGGCTTATTTCCATATCAGCGATGAAAACGAAGTAAAATCTCCGCTGTTAAAATTCCTCAGCGAAGAAGAAGTGAAAGCGATCTTTGATCGTGTTGGCGCCGAACCGGGCGACATTATCTTCTGTGTGGCTGACACCTTCAAGACTACCTGCGATGCTCTGGGCCATCTGCGTCTGGAACTGGGCAAACGGTTTGACCTGATCGACGAGGATGAGCTGAATTTCCTGTGGGTGACCGAATTCCCGCTGTTAGAATGGGATGATGAGACCCAGCGGTACTATGCCATGCACCATCCGTTCACCTGCCCCATGCTGGAGGATGTGCCTCTGATGGAAACCGATCCCGGCAAAGTGCGCGCCCGCGCCTACGATATGGTGTTAAACGGCGTGGAAGTCGGCGGCGGCAGTATCCGTATCCATGATGGTGAACTGCAGGAAAAAATGTTCAAGCTGTTGAACATGACGCCGGAAGAATACACCGAACAGTTTAGCGGTCTGCTCAACGCATTCCAGTACGGTGCGCCACCACATGGCGGTCTGGCTTTTGGTGTGGACCGTCTGCTGATGCTGATGGCCAAACGGGAAACCATCCGCGATGTGATCCCGTTCCCGAAAACACAGAGCGCAATGGATGTGATGATGGAAGCGCCATCGCCGGTATCCAACGCCCAGCTGCGTGAGCTGCACATCAAGCTGGATATCAAAAAAGATAAATAAAGAAAAGATAAATAAAAAATCTGTGAAATCCACTTTTGTATCTGTCGCCACAGCTTTGATATAAAAGTGGATTTTTTTTCGTTTCTACGGTATAATACAGGAAGGGAGGTGTTTTGCATGCGCACAGCAGAAAACAAAGCGGTGACCCTGGAGATGTTTACCGCCATGCCAAAAGACGAACACAAAAAGTATGAGCTGATCGACGGCATCATTTACATGGCGCCAAGCCCGTCCAGAGAACATCAGAGGATTGCCCATAAATTGCATGGAAAGCTATATACAACATTAGACCAAACTGGGTGCGATGCAGCTGGCGAACTTGACATTGTATGTCAGGGAAATGTATTACGGCCAGATCTGATGGTGTTCTGCAATCGGGATGACGAGATCCCGGAGATCGTGTTTGAAATTCTGAGCCCATCCACGCGGCACAGAGACTTGGGGATCAAGCTGGTCAAGTACGAACAGATGGGTGTGAAGGAATACTGGATCGTGGACCCCAAGACAAAAGCGATCACGGTGCACAATTTTGTGGCCCAGCATGCAGAGACCTATATTCTGGGTGAGATCGCAAAATCAGAGATCCGTCCCTAACTGCAATTTGTTCTTGGAGATATTTTTGTAACTTAACACAGGA
>CAMFFG010000273.1 GCA_945949655.1 uncultured Peptococcaceae bacterium | reverse complement strand
CGTTTATGTGACCAGCCAGAACCACGGTTACGCCGTGGTGGGCGACAGCATTGATCCGGCTGTGGGCAGTATGAGCCACTGGAATGTCAACGACAAAACCTGCGAAGGCATGACCTACAGCAATGCGCCGGTCTATACCGTGCAGTTCCATCCGGAAGCCTGCGGCGGTCCGCGGGATACCAGCTATCTGTTTGATCAGTTTGTGACTTTGATGGACAAGGAGGGCAAATAAGATGCCATTGAGATCGGATATTAAAAAAGTACTGGTAATTGGCTCTGGCCCTATTGTGATCGGTCAGGCTGCCGAATTTGACTATGCAGGCACCCAGGCTTGCCGTGCGTTAAAAGAAGAAGGTCTGGAAGTGGTGCTGGTCAACTCCAACCCAGCTACCATCATGACCGATAAGGCCATGGCCGATAAAATTTATATTGAACCGCTGAATCTGGATGTGGTAAAGCGGATCATCGAAATTGAAAAGCCGGACAGCGTACTGTCCACCTTAGGCGGTCAGACCGGCCTGACTTTGTCCATGCAGCTGGCCAAGGAAGGCTTCCTGGATACCCACGGTGTCAAACTGCTGGGCGCCAATCCGGAAACCATCGATAAAGCCGAAGACCGGCAGATGTTTAAGGACACCATGCTTTCCATCGGTGAACCCTGCATTCCGTCTAAAGTGGTAGAAACTGTGGAGGATGCTCTGGCTTATGCCGAAGAGATCCAGTATCCGGTGATCGTGCGTCCGGCCTTTACGCTGGGCGGCTCCGGCGGCGGCATTGCCCACAATGCAGCAGAGCTGCACGAGATTGCCGAAAACGGCCTGCGGTTATCACCCATCACCCAGGTGCTCATTGAAAAAAATATTTCCGGCTGGAAAGAAATCGAATTTGAAGTCATCCGTGACTCCCACGCCAACATCATTACGGTGTGCTCCATGGAAAACCTGGACCCTGTTGGCGTGCACACCGGCGACTCCATCGTTGTTGCGCCGGCTGTTACCCTGTCGGATAAAGAATACCAGATGCTGCGCAGCGCTTCGCTGAACATTGTGCACGCGCTGGGTGTGGAAGGCGGCTGCAACTGCCAGTTTGCCCTGCATCCGGACAGCTTTGAATACGCTGTTATCGAGGTAAACCCCCGTGTATCCCGCTCGTCGGCGCTGGCTTCCAAGGCGACCGGTTATCCCATTGCCAAAGTTGCCACCAAGATCGCCATCGGTTAGACACTGGATGAAATTGTAAACGCAGTGACCGGCAACACCTATGCCTGCTTTGAGCCGACCATTGACTATCTGGTGGTTAAATTCCCGCGGTGGCCATTTGACAAATTTGTGTACGCCAACCGTACCCTGGGCACCCAGATGAAAGCCACCGGCGAAGTGATGGCCATTGGCACCAGCTTTGAACAGGCTATGATGAAAGCGGTGCGCTCCATTGAACTGAAGCTGGATACCTTTAATCTGCCCAAGCTGCAGATGCTGAACGACAGCGATGTGGTGCGGCTGTTGAACCGCTGCGACGATGAACGTATCTTTGTGGTATACGAAGCGTTGAAACGGGACATTGAAATTGCCAAGATTCACAATATCACAAAAATTGATAAATGGTTTCTGGCCAAGATGCAGAATCTGGTCAAGATGGAACGCAAGCTGGTGAAAAAGGAACTGACACCGGAGCTGTATCTGGAAGCCAAAAAGATGGGCTTTCTGGATAAAACCATCAAGCGGCTGTCCGGTGAATCGGTGCCGGTAAAACGGTATGCTGCCTACAAAATGGTAGACACCTGCGCTGCCGAGTTTAATGCGGAAACACCGTATTTCTACTCCACCTTTGATGAAGAAAACGAAGCGGCTGCGTTTCTGGAAGAACACAACAGCGGCAAAAAGAAGATCCTTGTATTCGGCTCCGGCCCGATCCGCATCGGTCAGGGCATTGAGTTTGACTACTGCTCGGTACACTGCGTATGGGCTCTGAAAGAAGAAGGCTACGAAGCCATCATCGTCAATAACAACCCGGAAACCGTATCCACCGACTTTGACACCTCCGACCGGCTGTATTTTGACCCACTGACACCGGAAGATGTGGATTCCATCATCGAAACGGAAAAACCGTGGGGCGCTATCGTGCAGTTTGGCGGCCAGACGGCCATCGGTCTGACCAAGCATCTGGAAGAATCGGGCGTGCATATTCTGGGCACCTCGGCCAGGAGCATCGATGAAGCCGAAGACCGGGAAAGCTTTGATGCACTGCTGCAGAAATGTGAGATCCCCCGTCCGGAAGGCAAAACCGTATTCCAGCTGGATGAAGCGCTGAAAGCGGCCAAGACACTGGGCTATCCCGTATTGCTGCGGCCTTCCTACGTGCTGGGTGGCCAGAACATGATCATTGCCTACAGCGATGCCGATGTAGAAGAATACATGAACATTATTCTGGCCAGCGGCATTGAAAATCCGGTGCTGATCGACAAATACATGATGGGCATTGAGGTGGAAGTAGATGCCATCTGTGACGGCACCGACGTGTTCGTGCCGGGCATCATGGAGCTGGTGGAGCGCACCGGCGTCCACTCCGGCGACTCCATGAGCGTCTATCCCGCCTTCAGCATCTCCG
>CAMFFG010000272.1 GCA_945949655.1 uncultured Peptococcaceae bacterium | reverse complement strand
TCATTGCCAGTCATAGCAAAGAGGAACCGCTCCAGATTGCTGGAAATCAGAATATCCATAGATGGGCTGTTGGTCTGATAAAAATCACGACGGCGGTCATATACGCCAGTGGCGAAAAAATCAGCCAGAACCCTGTTTTTATTGGAGGCACATACCAGCCTGCCTACCGGCAGCCCCATTTGTCCGGCATACCAGGCGGCCAGAATATTGCCAAAGTTTCCAGTCGGCACTACAAAGTCCACCGGTTCCCCATAGGAAACAGCCTGCTTTTCCACCAGAGACAGATAAGCAGCAAAATAATAAACAATCTGCGGCAGCAGCCGTCCCCAGTTGATGGAATTGGCCGAAGAAAACTGATACCCAGCCTGTGCCATCCGTTCTGCCAGCGCCTGATCGGCAAAAATTTCTTTTACCGCACTCTGGCAATCATCAAAATTACCTTCCACGCCTACCACACAGGTATTATCCCCATCGGTGGTCACCATCTGCAGCTCCTGCACCCGACTTACGCCATGGGCCGGATAAAAGACGATGATCCGTGTTCCTTTCACATTTTTAAAGCCTTCCAGCGCCGCCTTGCCGGTATCGCCAGAGGTCGCCACCAGAATGATCACTTCTTTCTGTAATTCCAGTTTTTCGATGGCCTTCACCAGCAGCCGCGGTGTCAACTGCAGCGCCATATCCTTAAACGCTGCCGTAGGACCGTGCCAGAGCTCCAGAATATATTCCTTATCATCCAGTTTCACGAGAGGCGCAATTTCCGGCGTATCAAAATTCGTATGATATGCTCCCTGTACACAATCGGCAATCTCTTCTGCTGTATAATCTGTCAGATAGTTTCCCAGAATCCACTGGGAGATCTCCTGATAGGATTTTCCCGCCATAGCCGCAATTTCATCGGAAGTCAGAGCAGGAATCGACTGCGGGACAAACAAACCGCCGGCCGGTACCATACCGCGGGCAATGGCCGCAGCTGCACTGACTGGCTCACAATTATTTCTGGTACTGATATAATTCATAAACGCAAACGCCTCCAGCAAAAATAGATTCGATCAGAATATCACAAACAATTTCAGATAACAATAGTTATTCTACTATATTTTTGCGGCGCTGCCTAGTCTTTTTCCGCGAAAATCCACGAAGAATCTATTGGGCAAATTTATTCAAAACTCTGTAAAATCATTTTCTGCTTCCAGATCCAGAAGAACATCTTCTTCCGCAACACCGCCCACACTGGCTGCCAGAACATCCTGCTCCAGATTTCCACCCGTTTCACACTGAAAGGGTGCTAACAGCGTTTCCAGTGCAGCTCCGGCTCGCAGATCAATCAGCTCGCTGGTCAGCGTCGCCAGCCCCAGCAAAAAAATATTGCCGATATACTGCAGCGCGGATGGACACTGCCGCCGGACGGATGAATGCTGCTGATGTTGATTTTGTTTCTGCACGGGCAGTTGCCTGCCATACCGCCTGTATGGTTGCAAGATCATCCCTCCTCTTTTTCATTATATGATTCTTTTCCATTTTTGCGTATAACCTTTCCCGTTTTTGACCACACTACAGCTAAACAGGAGGTGAGCAGGATGTTTGGACGCACAGCAGACAGTCAGCCGGCAGAGTTTCCGCAGGCACTGGCCCGTGTCATTGAAGATGGTGAAAAGCACGGTGTGACTGATGATATGATGGTAAAAGGCATGGTCAGTGTAGCTAATCTCATGGGTCAGTTTGTCAAACCGGACTCTCCAGAAGAAGCTCTGATGAAACAAATGTGGGAGGCTGCCACAGACCAGGAAAAAGATGCAGTAGCCCACATGGTGTTAAAAGTAGGCCGTAAAAAACTGGCCCACTGAATCTGATTATTTGTTTTTCATTTTCTCCCCTCATTTTTATAGCATGATGAAAAAACATGCAGGCCAAACATCTGCATGTTTTTTCGTTTATCCCGGAAAAAACGGTTCGTCTCTTGACAAAAGCGTTATAATAAAAGCAAGATCCATATTTCATATTTTACGATGCATCGTATCGAAAGGAGCGGATTGTTATGAATCGTCTGGAAGAAATACTGCACAGCCTGACCGACCAGCAACTGATAGAATGCTGCGACAGTCTGGCTGCCATTGAAACCAAACAAGAAGGTATGTATCTAGGTGCTACCGTAAACCGTATTCGAGAGGAAGTGGGAGACGAATCTTTTTATGCCTTTGAACCTCTGCTGAACGCCGAATGCCGCAAACGCTGGCATCAGGAACATAAATAAACTTCCGCGTGTATCTCTTTTTCGGGGATACACGTTTTTCCTGTCCAGCTGGCAGCATCTCCAGCACAGATCGTCTTCTCCCTGCTTGCAGTCTGATTCTGCCACGCCAGCAAAAAAGACCCCGCAGAAGATTTGCTCTTCCACAAGGTCTCTCATGCCTGAACATGCAGTTGTCCTGCAACATCACATCTGGTCTGTTAAAAAGATAATTCATTTTATGTCAGACAGAATCCTGGATACTGCACTGGGACAACAATCATTCATGCAATTATTTTTTATCCGGTCTGCTGCCCGGTTTCACAGCTGGGATGCCCTGTTTGCACATTGGACAATCGGCTGGATCAAATGTTTGGAATTCAAATTTGATCA
>CAMFFG010000271.1 GCA_945949655.1 uncultured Peptococcaceae bacterium | reverse complement strand
TATATGATCAAGCATCAGGTGCGTCCTGGTATCACCGGCTGGGCGCAGGTGAATGGCCTGCGGGGGGATACCTCTATTGAGGACCGCATTGCCCATGATTTGTATTACATTGAAAACTGGACTTTCGGCTTTGACCTGCGGATCATATTTCTGACCGTGTTTAAGGGATTGGTCAATAAGAATGCCTACTAACATGTGAATGGATATTGCTTTGCGCAGAATGTGATCCACATAATTTTAACGAGATTAAATAAAAACTGTATTAAGAAAAAGGAGTATCGTGTATGGGTGATATGGAATATCGCATTCGGTATCAGCAGTGGCTGGATTATGAACAACTGGAGCCGGAACTGCGAGAAGAGCTGGAAAACATAAAAGAGAATGAAAAAGAAATCAGAGAACGGTTTTATCAGGAGCTGACATTTGGGACCGGTGGATTACGCGGTATTATGGGTGCAGGTACAAACCGTATGAATGTGTATACCGTGCAGAGAGCGACAGCTGGCCTTGCATTATATCTGCTGTCCGTTTACGGGCGGGAGGCCATGCAGCGGGGTGTGGTGATTGCTTATGACAGCAGAACAAATTCGCAACTGTTCGCCCGGGAAACGGCGTTAACATTGAATTCCTTTGGCATTCGCGCCTATGTGTTTGAGCAGCTGGCCCCGACGCCGGAATTATCGTTTGCGGTCAATTATCGCCAGGCGGTGGCTGGGGTGGTGATCACAGCCAGTCATAATCCCAAAGAATACAATGGATATAAAGTGTATAACGAATATGGCTGTCAGATCACCGGGCAAATGGCAGAGGCGATTCTGGAAAAAATCGATCTGTACCAGGAGCTGAATCAGCTGCCGGTGGTTCTGAGCTATGAGGATGCATGCCGACAGGATCTGTACCATGAAATTGGGATGGAATATCATCAGGCATTTCAGAGAGCAGTCTTGCAGCAGGCGCTGCTGCAGGATGTGGCGATGAAAGAAAATCTGAACGTGGTATATACGCCGCTGCACGGCACAGGGTTGCTGCCGGTAACGGCAGTGCTGGACAAAGATGGATTTACCCAGATCCATGTGCTGGAGAGCCAGAAAGAACCGGATGGTGCATTCAGTACGGTGCGTTCTCCCAATCCGGAGGAAAAGGATGCGCTGCAGCTGGCCATTGCTTATGCACAGCAGATCGGTGCCGATCTGGTATTGGGAACCGACCCTGATTGTGACCGCGTTGGAATTGCAGTGCAGCAGGACGGCCAGTTTGCTCTGCTGACCGGCAATCAGACAGGGGCTTTGCTGGCCGATTATGTGCTAAGCCAGAAAGCACTGAGTGAAAAATCCGTTTTGATCAAAACCATTGTGACATCGGAACTGGGTGCGGACATTGCACAGGCTCATGGCGTACAGGTGATGAATGTGCTGACAGGGTTCAAATATATTGGCGAAAAAATGATTGGCTTTGAAAAACAGCACGATCATGAATTTGTTATGGGTTATGAGGAAAGCTACGGGTATCTGGTTGGCAGTCATGCCAAGGATAAGGATGCGGTGGTGGCTTCCATGCTGATCTGTGAGATGGCTGCTTACCAGAAAGCGCAAGGCAAAACGCTGTTGCAGCGGTTGGAAGAATTGTATCAGCAATACGGCTACTATAAAGAAGCGCTGGATTCGTTCACCTTGCCGGGTGCGGACGGGCAGCAGCGGATTGCCGACATCATGACCGATCTGCGTGCACAGAAGCCCGCTGAAATAGGCGGACAGGCGGTAGCTGAGATCAAAGATTATCAGAACGGTCTGGACGGTCTGCCAGAAGCCAATGTACTGAAATATCTCTTTGCCGATGGCGGCTGGATAGCGGTGCGTCCTTCCGGCACAGAGCCAAAAATTAAATTCTACTATTCTCTGAAAGGAAACAGTATGGCAGAGGCGGAAGCACGGGTTGAGAAATTGCGGGAAGTAGTAAAAACATTGATGGTGTAAGGAGATAACCGGAGGAACTTTATGAAGCGACGAATTGCAGGTATGATTATGCTATGTTGTACCATCCTGCTACTGACTGGGTGCGGTGCTGCATCAACGATTGAAGGAAAACCTTTTGATGCGGAAGGGGCAGAGTATTACAGTAATTTGCTGGATGCGGATTTTTACGGATATGCTTTTCAGTTTCAGGAAGACGTGCAGGGACAGCTGATGACGCAGGAAATTTGGCAGAATGGGATCTGCACAGACAGGCATGTGTTGTGGTATGGAGGCACAGATCCAAAAACAGAGAAGAAGTACTATCTGGCAGCGGTTCGCATGCGGGATGAACAGGGCAGCCATATCGGGCAGGAATTGCAGGGTATCATTTCTGATGAAAGTTCAGAATATGTGGTACACAGCAAACTGGCATCGTTACAGAATCTGTTTCCGATACCTGCCGGGTCCTATGGAGTTTATTTCCTGGAGGACACACAGAAGGTAGAGGCTGGAGGACACTACATTCTGGCACTCTGGGATATAGAACAGACCCAGAAAGGAATCAGGTCTTTGGATCTAAAAAGTCTGCAGAATACAGATTATCAGGAAAAACAGAAAGACAGGGATTATGTGATTCTGCTGCGCATGGATACCTATGCGACGGAAGCAGAGGCGGAGGCTGCGGCAGAAGCCCTGGAGTAAAATA
>CAMFFG010000270.1 GCA_945949655.1 uncultured Peptococcaceae bacterium | reverse complement strand
TCAGACGCGCGCTCTCCTTTGCTCTCGTAGGCCAGATCGATCCCGGTAGCGCCTTCCAGTCCCAGTGCCTTACCGTATTTGGCGATATTGTCAATCCCAGCCCGGCGACCAAGTTCCTGAAAGTATACGTTGTCTGACTTGGCCATTCCATTATACAGATTATAATAACCCATTGGCCCTGTGGTTTTAATGTAATGTGCAATCCAGTAGCGACCCGGATTATAAATTTTCTCTGTATCGGTGACTACGCCTGTCTCCAGTGCTGCAATAGCCGTTACAGGCTTAAAAGTGGAACCCGGCACATACCTGCCCTGAATCGCCCGGTTCTGCTGTCCAACATTGTCCTCCGGCCGGCTGGCCATGGCCAGCACTTCACCTGTTTTTACATTTAACAGTACACCTGCACCTGCACCTGCTTTGTCAGAGCGGCTCTGGCTCTGCAGGCTGGCAATCGTGCGATCCATAGCCTCTTCCAGAACGCGCTGCAGATTGGCATCAATGGTCAAAACCAGACTGTTTCCTGCTTCCGGTTCTACCGTTTTCACTTCTGACACTGGCCGTCCAGCCGCATTCACTTCCACCTGACGATATCCATCGGTGCCGCGCAGGGTCTGGTCGTAATACCGTTCCAGACCGGTCTTCCCAATATAATCGCCCATTTTGTATAAAATCTGGCTTTCATCGCCCTCAGCAGCTTCTGTCTGCGCATCCAGTTCACTCTGGCTGACCTCGCCAATATAGCCCAATACATGATTGGCCAGTGTTCCCTGCAGGTAAGTCCGCTCCGGAATGGATTCCACCGTGACACCGGGCAGGGATTCCCGATGGGCTTCAATCCGACTCACAGCAGCAATATCCAGATTTTTTTTCAGCACAATGGGTTTATAAAGATATCCACTATTGGCATCACAGATCTCCTTAATCTTTTCCGCTGTCATATCCGGATCCTCCAGCAACTGGACCAGAAGCTGGATCATTTCCTCATTATAGGCGCCCCCGCTTTTCATAGAAAGATAATCCACTGTCAACTGATAACTGGGGCGATCTGTTACCAGAACCGTTCCATCACTGGTTATAATATCTCCCCGGGTCGCAGAAATTGTCATCAGACGGTTACGCTGTGCATCAGCCCTTGAGGTATAAAAATCTGTCTCAACCAGTTGCATCCAGGCCAGTTTTGCGATTAATATACCAATTATGACAAATACGATCACAGTATAGACTCGCGTCAGATTTTCAAGCTGCTTGCGCTCTTTACTCTGCATTACCGTCTCTCCTTTCCTGTCTTATAACCAGCAGACTCTATTCAGTCATCAGAGTTCATGAGAAAAAAGTTATAAAATATGGCATAAAACACAGGTGAAAAACACATATTGTATACCGCATCCGGAATAGAAGACAATAGCAGTTTTTCCAGGCCCACATTGCTGCCAATCAGAACGCTGAATAAATAATACAGCAGCGCATTGAGGAAAGTCGCTCCCAAAACGGCCACAATCGGCACAAAAAAATTGTTTTTATACAGATTGCGCTCCGATACCCCGGCAAGATAACCCAGAAGTCCTTTGCAAAGAGCATTGATACCGATAAATCTGCCTGTCATCAGATCCTCCAGCATGCCAAGCGCAGCACCCATAAGGCCTCCCTGTACAGAACCCCGAAAGATTGCAAAAAACACCACCATAATCAGAACAAAATCCGGTTTTCCTCCTGCCACGGACAAACTGTTAAATACTGTATCCCGCAGAACGATTCCCAGAAAGGCAGCAAAAAAGAGTATCACATACCTCAATTGGAAGCCCCTCCTCCACCGTTCATCAGAATGAATACTTCTTCCAGACGGGAAAAATTCACATAAGGCTTAATATAGGCCGTTTTCGTCAGTCCATTTGTGCTGTACTCAATGGCAGTTACCTCTCCAAAAGGGATTCCACCAGGAAATACATCGTCCAGACCGGAGGTCACGATGTCATCACCCACGTAGAGATCTGCATCATGGGGCAGATGGATCATCTGCAGATTGGAACTGTCTGTTCCGTCCCCTTCCACTACACCGATCACTTCGCGCGTGTTCCATACCCGTGCCCCAACAGCACTTTCCCGGTCCGGCAGTAGCATAACCTCGCTGGATTCCGGCAACACTGCCGTAATTCGACCAATCAGCCCCGAATGGTTCAATACCGTCATACCTGTGGCAATACCGTCATTACTTCCTTTGTTCAGCGTAATCGTATGCTGGAGGTTATTATTATTTTCAGCAATAATCTCCGCCAGCTGCAGGTTATACTGCCCTGCCATTTCGGTTTTATAGGACAACAGTTCTTTCAAACGAATGTTTTCCATGCTGATCTCATCCATTTGCGCTAACTGACTGTGCAGCTGGCTGACTTCTTTTTTGAGTGCATCATTTTCCTGCTGCAGCGCTTCTTTTTCTGTAAAATAAGAAAAGAATCCGCTCACTCCATCATCTATCGCTTTAAACCCATATTGAAAAGGACTGGCTGCAATTCGCAACCCCTTTTCCAGCACGGTCAGGTTTTCCCGGGGCTGGACGGTATTCACCGCCAGCGCCAGAAAAACAATCAGCAGGACTGCCGCAACAAGAAGATTCCTGAGCCATTTTTTCTTGAACATCATCGGCTACTCCATCAGCGGCCCAGTTTCT
>CAMFFG010000269.1 GCA_945949655.1 uncultured Peptococcaceae bacterium | reverse complement strand
ATATGCCCTTATAGGGCATGAACAAACCGCCCGTTTGACGGGCGGTTTTGATTTTGCTCCCGAATGCATAAAAAACAGGTCTGGGCGAAAGCTGGTTTCCTCTATATCCAACAACTATTGCAGGCTGGATTTTGCGGCGGCTGTTATGTGCATAGAGGAGGACCGGATTTCCGGATCGGTGGAATAGGCGCGCATGGCGGGAAACAGCTCCGGATTGATGATGAGCTGCATAACTCTCCCCAATGTGTCCATTGGAATCTGCTCGGTATACCACTTTACGAAAGCGGTAAGGGCGGCAGAACTGCAGCACTCAAAAATCAGCAGTGCTTCTGGCTGATCCTCGGGGATCTGCAGCAGAGAAAAGATTTTGTGCCGCAGGGTATCTTTGATCTTCTGCTGAAACAGCGGATCGCCGGCGGGGCTGAGCAGCACAGCGATGGCTTCTCCGTTTTTCTGATAAAAAGGTGCGATCAGCGGTAAAAAATCCTCCACTCTGCCCTGGATCAGCAGCTGCTGACGATCAGGGGTGAGCCCTTCGGCAACGACCTGTTCCCATTCCTGCAGAATGGCGGTCTCGATATATTCCAGAATGGCATAGACATCCTCAAAATAGTTGTATAGCGTGCTGCGGTAAAAACCGGCCCGGTCGGTCACGTCTTTTACTGTGATCTTGCTGATGGGTCTGGTTTTATATAATTGCCAGAAGGCTTCGACCAGTGCAGCTTTTGTCTGTGCGTTTTTTTCCTGATGTTTGCTCATAGGGATACTCCTTTAAAATCTGCGACAATGGCGCCGGAATTGTCTATTGCAGTTCCTGCTGGAAAAGACTAAGATAATGATACAACATGATGTTGTAAAAAACAATATGATGTTGACTGGTCCCTGTTTATCGAATAATCCGCCGAAAAGAGTGTTTTTAGAAAATAAATGAAAAGTTAAGATTTCGCCTGAAAAAATTTAGCGGAATCATAGTGTGACAGAAACGGGTTTTAGCAGTATAATGGGGGCTATGGAAAGGAACGTGAGAACCTGTTATGTTGAAGGAGAAGAAACCGTTGCGGCTTGGTATTGATGTGGGATCTACAACTGTAAAAGCCGTTGTTTTAGAAACACCGGAAAACACGGTACAGTTCAGCCGCTATGTGCGGCATCATGCCGAGCAGGGCAAAACGGTACAGCAGTTACTGCGAGAAGTGGCCAGGGCATTTCCGGATGCAGAATTCCGGGCCGCAGTGTGCGGATCTGGCGGAAAACCAGTGGCGGATCGGATCGGTGTTCCCTATATTCAGGAGGTAGTGGCCAATGCGGCCGCCATACGGGCCCTGTATCCGCAGACGCGCACGGCCATCGAGCTGGGCGGTCAGGATGCCAAGGTCATCTTCTTTCACTATGATGCAGCCAAAGAGCAGCTGGTCACATCGGATATGCGCATGAATGGCAGCTGTGCTGGCGGTACAGGTGCTTTTATTGATGAGATCGCCACATTGCTTCAGACGCCCACAGAAGCATTTGAAGCGCTGGCGGCAGCAGGAAAAACCATACATAATATTTCGGGCCGGTGCGGCGTGTTTGCCCGCACCGATATCCAGTCTATTCTGAACCAGGGCGGGAGCAGGGAGGATATCGCGCTGTCGGCTTTTCATGCCATTGCCCGGCAGACCATCGGCGGGCTGGCACAGGGACTGGAACTGAAACCGCCTGTTATTTTTGAAGGCGGACCGCTGACCTATAATCCTACCCTGGTGGAGGTATTCGCCCAGCGCCTGGGCTTACAAAAGCAGGATGTGATCTGCCCGGCTGATGCCGATACGATCGTAGCCCGCGGGGCAGCTATTGCGCTGGATGAGCTGTTTCCCGTACAGGAGGGCGGCCAGGAGCTATTCTCATTAGAAAAAGCCATTACAGCGCTGGATGTGCCTATTGTGGCGGAAAAACCGCGCAGCCGTGCCGGGGCCGTGCGTTATTTTACTTCAGAAGAAGCATGCAGCCGGTGGCGGCAGCAGCACCGTCCGCAGCAGGTAGTGCCACCGCAGGTAAAAGCTGGCGATGTACTGCCTGTTTATCTTGGTGTGGACGCAGGCAGCACCACATCCAAACTGGTACTGCTAGATGAACAGCAGCAGGTGGTGGATCGGTTTTATGCCAACAACCAGGGCGATCCGGTCCGGGTGGTACAGCGGGGCCTGATGGAGCTGCATCACAAGTATGGGGACATGGGCGTTACGCTGAAGGTGCTGGGTGTTGGTACCACCGGTTATGGGGAGATGCTGTTGGATGCGGCGCTGGGCGCCGATTATCACACCGTGGAGACGGTGGCGCATGCTGCCGCCGCCTGCCATTATGTGCCGGATGTCAGCTTTATTCTGGATATCGGCGGTCAGGATATGAAGGCCATGTGGGTGTCAGATGGCGTGGTGACCAACATTATGCTGAACGAAGCCTGCTCCTCCGGCTGTGGTGCTTTTCTGGAGAAGTTTGCCGATTCGCTGCAGATCCCGGTGGACCATATTGCCGATGCGGCGTTTCGTTCGAAACGGCCGGCCAGTCTGGGAAGCCGCTGCACGGTGTTTATGAACAGCAATATTATCACCGAACAGAAAAACGGCTGCAGTGCCGACGATATTATGGCCGGGCTGTGCCGCTCTATCATTGAAAATGTGTTCACCAAGGTG
>CAMFFG010000268.1 GCA_945949655.1 uncultured Peptococcaceae bacterium | reverse complement strand
GGACAGTTCCAGATTAAATTTATCAGACTCGGTAATCATATAACAAAAGGTGCGCATGATCTCCGCCATGTGCACCTGCCAGGGTACTGTGAACAGCGGAAAGCCTTCTGCATTGCAGTACGCGATCACTTCTTCCGGGATCTCCTTGATAAACGGCCCAATATTGACCACCATACCGCTGGCCCTGTGCTCATTATTAGACTTTGCCAGATCCAGCAGTGTCTCATGTTCACTGAGCCCCACACCAGTCGTAAAGGCGATCTCCTGCCCGTCCAGGAACGAAGATATCTCGTTGCTCTCTACCATATGTAGCCAGCGCACCACATTATTCATACCTTTTTCACCGGCCACCAGAGTCATATCCTGGTTCTTCACACTCTCATACAAATCTGACAATAGAACTGCCATAGGTAAATCACCATTCCCTCTCAATTTCTGTATCCTGATTTCATTGTAGCGTTTTCCGTAACAGCTTGCAAGAGATTTTGTGCACATCTCACAATAAAATGTGTTTTCTTTTTTCTGCCTGTCCTCTTTTTACCGTGCCCTGCAGATGCGCCGTGAAAATGAAAAATATCTGTAAACAGCTTGTAAAAAATAAAAAAAGACCGCAGCACACGGTTCCGACGCCTCGGAACCGCATACAGTTTCCGGAAGTCGTTTCTTGTGCTGCAGTCTTTTGATCTGTTTTTCTATCTGTTCTGATCAGGCATCCAGATTTACCTTATAGCGCTTCCACATCTGGTAACCGATCAGACTGGAAAATACACCGATCCCGCCGCAGACGCACCAGAAGATCATGGTCATATCCCAGCCAAAGGCTTCCGAAAAAGCGCCGGTGGCAAACATGGAGGTGGCGATCCCCAGATTCACAAAGGCGTTGAGAATGCCGGACACCGACGAGCTGCGCCCTTTTTTGGCAAAATAACCGGGCACCACACCCACATACACGGTGTTGACCGCCATCATAATGGTGGTGGCAATGGAGAAAAATACAAACATAGGGAGCAGACCGATAAAGGATGTGGCATAAAGAATCACCAGCGCCACCGTTCCTGCTACAAACAGAAAGAACGAACAGCGCACTTCATCGCCGATCTGCTTCCGGGCCGCAGCTGCAATGCTGATGCCGATAATATTGAACATGGGAATCAGCGCTGTGCTGACAATGGCCAGTGTAGTCCCCACTTCAAATTTTTCTCCCATCAGGCTGGGCATCCAGGCGGTAATGCCTTCTTTCAGCATTCCCTGCATCATCAGCACCAGGCACATGAAAACCATCCCGGAGGACAACACCAGTTCGCCCAGCGGCGCTTTTTGCACTACAACCGCTTTTCCGGCAGTTTCGGCAGAAACCTCTGTGTCTACCCGGGTCAGCCTGGGCAGCAATGCGCCAGTGGCGATCCACCAGCCCACAGCTGTGATCATCACCACGATAAAGGAGCCGAAGAACACCAGTTTCCAGTTGCCGGTCACTTCCAGAATCAGGGCGGTAAAACCGTAGGTGGCCAGTGTTCCAACCGGCACCGTGCTGTTGATATAGACACCCAGTGTGCCCCGCACCTGCGTGGTAAAATACTGGGCAAACAGCCGCACGATAGGAGACCACAACAACGACTGCATAAAGCCGTTGATACACCATGCCACAATCATAAAATTCAGACTGGGAGCCAGACACATCAGCAGATTACTGATGCTGGAGCCCACCAGCCCTGTCACGATCATCTTTCTGGGCGCAACATAGTCGCCCAGAAAGCCGCTGAAGATCTGTCCGGAGCCATAGGTGATGAACAGTCCGGTGCCCACCAGCCCCACCATGCCTTTGGAGAATCCCTCCGCCGCAATGATGGCCGCCATACAGGCCGAATAGTTCATCCGGCCAAAATAGGCAAAAAAATAACTCAGCCAGCAGATGGCAAACAGCGCAATGTCTTTCTTTTCAATTTTTTCTGTCGCAACAGCAGTCACAAATCCCACACTTCTTTCTCACATCATTCTTTCTGACAACTTTCTCTTTCACAACATTCTTACTAATTTCTTACATAAAAATGTCTTTTCCTTGTACATACTATCACACGCGCCGGATTTTGTAAATTGCCAGTTTTGCTTTCCGTCATCCTGTGCTATACTGATTTTATCTACTCGGATCATGTTAGGAGGAATCATAATGTCTCTTCTCTCTGCCAACTACAGCCAATGTGCCGTCATAATCATTGATTTTCAGAATGATTTTATACTGCCCGGTGCGCCTTCGGAGATCGCCGGCAGCTATGCCGTGCTGCCAAAAATCCGGCAGCTGGTGCAGACAGCCCGGCAGAACGGAGTTCCCATCGTTCATGTGGTACGCTGTTATCTGCCCGACGGTTCCAATGTGGACCTGTGCCGCCGGGAAATGATCCAGCAGGGCGCCGCCATTGTTCGGCCAGGTTCAGAAGGTGCGGACATCCCAGCTTCGCTGAAGCCTCTGCAGGCTCCAGCTCTGGACTGGGACAGCCTGTTATCCGGCGCATTGCAGCAGCTTGGAGCGCAGGAATGGGCTATGTATAAATCCCGCTGGGGTGCCTTTTACCGCACCGGGCTGGAAGATTTTCTGCATCAGCAGCAGATCCACACGCTGATCTTCTGCGGCTGCAACTTCCCCAACTGCCCCCGCACCAGCATGTATGAGGCCAGCGAGCGGGATTTCCGGCTGGTACTGGCCCAGGATGCCAT
>CAMFFG010000267.1 GCA_945949655.1 uncultured Peptococcaceae bacterium | reverse complement strand
CTGCTCTGAGCGGTGCTGTGCCGGAAAACGGCGATCTGGTTCCCGGCGATGCCGCCTATGTGTGTCAGACGGCCGGAATGGCAGAAAAACCGGCTGATGTGGTCAGCTATATCTATGAGCATGCTGTTTCGCCCCATCTGGCAGCCCGGCTGGAAGGAAATCCGCCGGAGTTAAGTCGGATCGTGGCCCATTATCAGCAGCTGAGCCAGCGCTACGATTATCTGACGGTGGAGGGCAGCGGAGGCGTTGTGTGTCCGCTGCGCTGTGATGACAAACAGCTGATGCTGCTGGATGTGATGCAGGCGCTGCAGCTGCCGGCTCTGGTTGTGTCTGAGGCCCGACTGGGTAGTATTAACGCTGCTGTACTGACCGTGTTTTATCTGCAACAGCATCAGATTCCGGTGAAAGGGATCATTCTGAATCGGTTTCAGGCGGATGATGAAATGGAGCAGGATAATCGGGTCATGATAGAGCGGCTGACCGGCGTGCCGGTGCTTGCTGTGGTGGAAGAGGGTGGTACGGAGCTGTCCGCTACTGCGGAGGAACTGCTGGCCTTGTATGAAACAGGGCAGGAAAATTCAACAGAAAAGAAGGTCGTAGGATGAAACGGACAACAGAAGAATTGATACAGAGCGATTTGCAGCATGTGTGGCATCCCTGTTCCCAGATGAAGGATTATGAGCTGCTGAAACCGGCTGTCATTGAGCGCGGGCAGGGTGTCTGGCTGTATGACCGGGACGGCAAGGCTTATCTGGATATTGTGAGTTCCTGGTGGTGTAATCTGTTGGGGCATTGTAATCCTGGGATCAGCAAGGCCATCCAGCAGCAGCTGGATCAGCTGGAGCATGTTATTTTTGCCAATTTTACCCATGAACCAGCCATTACGCTGTGTGAACAGTTGCTGAAGATTCTGCCGGCAGGATTGACACGGTTCAATTTTTCCGATAATGGCTCAGCAGCAGTGGAATGTGCGTTAAAAATGAGTTTTCAGTATCAGAACCAGACCGGGCATCCGGAAAAGACAAGGTTTTTCTGCCTGAGCGACGGGTATCACGGGGAGACCATCGGTGCGCTGTCGGTGGGTACCATGGATCTGTATGCTAAACTGTATCAGCCCATGCTGATGGATACCATTCGCATTGAAGCGCCGGACTGCTATCGCTGCCCGTATGGACAAAACCGGGATACCTGCCAGACGCCGTGCTTTGAAAAAGCGGAGCAGGCTTTTGCCCAGTATGCCAGCCAGTGCTGCGCTATGATCGTGGAGCCTCTGCTGCAGGGCAGTGCCGGTATGCGCATTTATCCGGCCCAGTATCTGCAGAAACTGCGTAAATTGTGTGACCAGTATGACGTATTGCTGATTGCCGATGAGATCGCAACCGGTTTTGGCAGAACGGGAAAAATGTTTGCCTTTGATCACGCCGGGGTCAGCCCCGATATTATGTGCCTGTCCAAAGGGTTGACAGGCGGTTATCTGCCTATGGCCATCACGGTGACGACAGAACAGGTTTATGATGCCTTCTACGCCGATTATAACGAGGGCAAAGCGTTCCTGCACAGCCACACCTACAGTGGCAATCCGTTAGGCTGTGCGGCGGCGCTGGCGGTGCAGGCGCAACTGCAGGACGGGACCATTCTGCAGCAGGCAGCAAAGCGGGCCGCCTATCTGACCCAACGGCTGCAGGAGGCGCTGGGCCAGCATCCCCACATCGGGGAGATCCGGCATATTGGTCTGATCCATGCCATGGAGCTGGTGGTAGACAGAGAGACAAAAGAAGGCTACGACAGCAGCCTGCGCATGGGCTACCAGATTTACAACAAAGCGCTGGAAAAAGGGTTACTGCTGCGTCCGCTGGGCAATGTGCTGTATTTTAATCCGCCGCTGATCATCAACGAGCAGGAGATCGACCAGGCCGTAGCCTGGTGCAAAGAAGCGGTGGAAGAAGTGCTGGGAAACTGAATTCTGCCGATGAGAAGGTTTCCAATCGCTGTATGCTTCTGCCAGAAGCGTGATACATACTTCTGGCAGGAGCATTTTTTTTGCAGAAGTATTTGAGTTATAACTGTTGATATCCACTGAATTTAAGATTTTACCATAGTTTTTCAGCTGTAGATGTGGAGCTTCTGTGGCGTAAGTGGATGTTGCGCACGCGTCAGGTGAAATGCCGTTGTTTATCTTTTTTATTGCTGGCTGCAGCAAAAGTGACAAATAGCACTGGATATGCTACAATAAAAAGCATGATTTCGGTAAAGAAGAAAGGGACGCATGCTATATGATTCGAATCAGTAATATCAAAATTGCCGCCAAAAAGGATCAGCGGCAGGCGCTGGAAAAAGAGATCGCCCGGCTGCTGCACAGCAGATCCCAGAACGATCTGCAGTATCGCATTGTCAAAAAATCCATCGATGCCCGGAAAAAAGAATCCATTTTCTGCATTTATACTGTGGAGCTGGAGGATATCCGTAATGAGCAGAGCGTGGTGGCAAAGTGCCATAATGGTCAGATCAGCATTGCCAGGCGGGAACAGTATCAGGAACCGCAGCATGGAGAGGCAAATCTGGCGCAGCGTCCGGTGGTGATCGGGGCCGGACCGGCCGGTCTGTTTGCAGCGCTGCTGCTGGCAGAGCATGGCTACCGGCCTGTACTGCTGGAGCGGGGACAGGACGTGGACAGGCGTACAGCTGATGTGGAACAGTTCTCGCAGACTGGCGTGCTGGATG
>CAMFFG010000266.1 GCA_945949655.1 uncultured Peptococcaceae bacterium | reverse complement strand
CCGTAGCGTGGTGATGGTGGTGCGGGAGTTTCAGGTTGCCTGTTTTAAAAGCGTGATATCAATACACTGTTGCTTTACGATCATTTCCAGATCATCTGTGCGCTCACTTAATGCGGCATATTTCTGATCCAACTGATCATAGCGTTCTTCCATCTGACACTGCATGCGAGTCTGACCATCGATTAAGGCGTGAATCAGGGTGGTATGTTCTTTTACCTGATCTGTTAAATCGGATAATTCCTGTGCCACATAATCGATTTTGGCATCTAACCTTTGTTCCATGGAATCCATACGATTTTCCATGGCATCAAATCGTAAATCCATAGAATCCATTCTGCGCTCCATGGCATCAAATCTGGCATCCATGCTGCTGGTCAGAGATTCAATTTTCGCATCCATGTTGTTCGCCAAAGATTCGATCTTTCTATCCACATCAGCAGATAAATTTTCAATTTTTTGATCCATGCGGTCAGATAGTGACGCAATAGCCTGTAAAATCTGTTCCTCTTTGTTCATATACATTCCTCCTGTAATTGCTGCGCCGATATAGCGTGTTGTTTTTTGCAGCGAGGATATAAGTGCTGTGATTAGAGTGCGATGTGAATATCATGATTTGCTGCACCTTTATTATACCATATTTTCAGCAAAAAGAAGAATGAGTTTACAAATAATATTGGTATAGCCTTTTCCCTTTGGCGATAGGGTAGGGAGGATCCTTCTTGTTTGAGATGTGTGTACCAGTATCATCTGCTGTGTGACGCCTGATTATGCAGGAAAATCAAACCAGTCTTTTGTGAGAACTGCTTTTATATTTTTTACCAATCGGGAACCTTTTGCGCGGAACATGCGTCTGTAGGAATATGTTTCCCCGCTTGCCAGAATGTTGACCTTGCGGCAGACTGGTACAGCCGGTAAAATAAAACACAGTTACAGGCGCATGGCTCTAGCGAAAAAAGATTGATAAAACCTGCGAAAAAATTTTCTGAAATACTGCAACTTTTTCCAAGCGACTTGCGTCTATACAAAAGTGAAGTTGATACAGGCAATCTGAAAATGTGCCGAAAAAAGTATCAAAAAAAGTAACAAAATTATTACAAAAAGATATTGCATTATTGAAAAATGGGTGATATACTATCATTATTCTAAGAGTAAAAAACTGTTACTCTTCCTGCTGAAAAATCTGAAAAACTTATAAAAAGCACTTGTCAAAGTGTATAAATGTCTGTATAATACAGAAGTTGACGATTTTTGTTTTAAAACCTTCGGGTTTTAAATATAAGTAGTGGGTTATTAAAAAATTAGAATATTCAGCTTGAAAGGGGTGGTTCTGCCACATCATTTTGAGAAGTCGTCTTTGACGAATGCGTTCACTCTGAGCGTGGGAAATTAGAACAAATAGTAGAGAATATCGTACACATGTACGTATTCAAAACTCATGAGTTTTGAATACCCGCCACTGGTGGACACTGCAAAAAAGGCGCATTTATCGGGGCTTCCCGGTCGCCCGGCGCGGCGTAAAACCGACCGAGAAATATCCTAGGAGGGAAATAAATTGAAAAACAAAAAATTATTTGCGATTCTGACATTAGTGTGCTTCATGCTGACACTGATGCCAGTAGCTGCTTTCGCTGCTTCTGACGGCTATGTATGGGTCGATGAAGATTCTGAGATTGTAAAAATTAATGACAAAGGCACTGCTGAAGTTAAATTGAACATGACCGGAACCTCCGATTCCGTATATGTATTTGCTATGACTTCCAGCAAAACATTATCTAACAACATGAAGGTTAACGGCGATACTGGTATTGTTAAAGTAACAGGTGTTGCCTCTAAAGCCACTTTAACCGTTACTTTTGATAAGCAGGGTGAATATACTGTTTATGTTGTGGATGCAGGAAAATACGAAGCTAGCGTAGTAGGTTCCACAGATAAATCTGAAACTCAGAAAGCAAACACACTGTTATCCAATTCTGATAACAAAGCTGTTATGGAAAACAATGTAATCACAGTTAAACCATATTCCACAACATACCGTTTAACAGCATCTGTAGATGGAGTTAATTTCTATGAAGAAGGCACAAAGGATTTTGCAAAGAATGTAGAAGAAAATCTCTCTACTTTATCCAATGGTGCAGATGAAAAAACTGTATGGGTTAAGTTGGAAAACCAGAACCAGGAAAACAAATGGACTGCTGTAAATGGTCAGACTTTGAAAATCAGCACAAATAGCTATGCAATTGAAGCTAGTAAAACTGAAGTAACAACTAATCCAAAAGGTATTGCAAAATTTGATTTATCCTCTAGTATTGCCGGTAGCTACAAATTATATGTAACCTATGGCACAAAAGCTGACTTAACAATTGATGCAACAGCTAAGGCTACCGATGCAGCTGTAATTAAAACTTATTATGAACCAACCGCTCCAGTAGCTTTAGACACTGCAATTTCTAAATCTGATATTGCTTTCACTATTACAGATATTAATGGTAATAATGTAAAAGAAATTTCTGATGAAGATTATTATGTAAAAGTAACAAAAGCTCCTGCTGCTTCCAGTTTGAAAGGTACAAATATCAAATTAGGCTATGATAAAGATAGTGCAACTTGGTATTTGTATGGTGTTGACTTGGATGAAGAAGGCGATTACACCTTTAAAGTAATCCTGAAAAATGGGGCTTCTGCAAGCGCTTCTGTAACAGTAAAAGAATTCCAGGCCCCGGTT
>CAMFFG010000265.1 GCA_945949655.1 uncultured Peptococcaceae bacterium | reverse complement strand
GTCCTTTGGCATTCAGATAGTCAACCACTTCTTCCAGCGCTTCGCACACAGAACCCATAGCGATCACTACGTTTTCTGCATCGGCCGGACCATAATAGTTGAATGGTTTGTAATCTCTGCCGGTCAGTTTGGAGATCTCACCCATGTATTCTTCCACAACGTCTACCACATCCGCATAATATACGTTGCCGGCTTCTCTGGCCTGGAAGAAGATATCCGGGTTCATCGGGTTCAGACTGCGTTTGCGGAAATCTTCCACTGCGTCCATATCCACCAGTTTTGCCAGATCATCATAATCCAGCACTTCGATTTTCTGAATTTCGTGAGAAGTACGGAACCCGTCAAAGAAATGGATAAACGGTACCCGGGATTTCAGAGTAGACAGATGTGCAACGGCAGCCAGGTCCATTGCTTCCTGTACACTACTGGAGGCCAGCATTGCAAAACCGGTCTGACGGCAAGCCATAACGTCGGACTGGTCGCCAAAGATAGACAATGCATGGGTAGCGACAGTTCTAGCAGTTACATGGAATACGCATGGTAAAAATTCACCAGCAATTTTATACATCGTTGGCAGCATCAGCAGAAGGCCCTGAGACGCTGTATAGGTAGAAGTCAGCGCACCGCCTGCCAGAGAACCGTGGATCGCCCCAGCGGCGCCGGCTTCCGACTGCATTTCAACAACTTTTACCTGTTGTCCAAAAATATTTTTTCTTCCCTGTGCACTCCATTCGTCTATCAGCTCTGCCATTGTAGAAGATGGAGTAATTGGATAGATTGCCGCAACATCTGTAAAAGCATACGAAACGTGCGCAGCTGCAGCATTGCCATCCATTGTTTTCATTGTTTTGCCTGCCATGAATATTCCTCCTAATTCCTTAAAGAAATAAATTATGAATAAACAATTACGAAATTGTTCATCATATTTACCTTTTATTTTATCATACTGCCTCTTTTGTCTCAACTATTTTTTATAAAATATACATTGCACAACAAAAAGTATTTTAGTATTATAATAATAGCGTTTGTATTTTCTTTCACAACGCTGTTCTGCGCCCTGCATTGCATCGCGCAAGCTTTATCATTATGTTTGAAGGAGTGTTTTTCATGATTCAAGAATCTGCCCGCACAGGCATCGTACAAAAAGACAAAGAAACCGTAGCACTGATTCCGGAGATCAAATTCGGGATGATGACACCGGATGATCTGGAAAAAATCGCAGCGGTTTCCCGCAAATATGAAATCCCTGTCATCAAGATCACCTCGGCACAGCGCATTGCACTGGTCGGCGTAAAACCGGAACATGTGGAAGCCATCTGGGAGGAACTGGGCATGGAACCGGGCCACGGTCTGGGCACAGGTCTGAACTATATCAAAGCCTGTCCCGGTGAAGCAGTCTGTCGGTTGGGGCAGCGGGATTCGCTGGGTATGGCCGAACGCATCTATGATGTGGTAAAACCTATGGGCATCGAATCCAAGATCAAATTTGGTGTTTCCGGCTGTCCACTGGCCTGCGGCGAAGGCATTATCCGCGATATCGGTATCTTTGGCAAAAAATCGACCGGATGGACCATTCAGATCGGCGGTAATTCGGGCCTGAACGCCCGCCTGGGCGAAGTGCTGGCCAAAGACCTGGATGATGACCAGCTGATCGACGTGGTCACCAAGCTGATGACCTATTACAAAGAAAACATGAAAGCAAAAGAAAGAATGTATCGCTTTGTTCCCCGCATGGGCGGCGTGGAAGCTATCCGCCAGGCACTGGGTCTGGAATAGGCACAGCGCTGTTTGGGCAGATGATATGGCCCTTTGCAGATAAGTTGGCAGATCATACAGACTTTTGCACAAAAACAGAATAAGATCAGAAAAGACTGGCTTCTTCACCGGGCCAGTCTTTTTGGGCTTCTCTTCTGTTTTTGTAATTCTGTTTTTATAATTTGGCTTTTACGATTTTCTGGTGCGCTTGTTGCCCCGCACATAGCCAGCCTCTTTGGCATACTTGTACCAGCTGCTGCGGGCGCTGCCGGTAATGTCGCAGGCCTCCTGCACACCGATCTCCCCATCGGCCCAGCGCTGCGCTGTTTTATGAAACAGCTCCCAGTCCAGCTGTAACGGCGGACGGCCAAAATGCTTTGTGTCCGCCCCGGTTTCCTGTTTCAGCTTTCCCTCCTGCTGTTTTCGCCTTTGCACCCCGCTTACATACATCAGAATGCGCAGCATCAGGTCTTCCATCTCTTTGCCCACCGGGCCCAGCTCCTTAAAATGGCGGCTGTCCAGCGGCAGTTCTTTGCTCAGCGTCACCACATCCACGCAGATCTCCTCCCGCAAATGCACCCACTCCAGCGCCATCTGCTCCGGTGTGCGCCCCAGACTATCCAGACTGTCCACATACAGCACATCGCCAGCGCGCAGCATGCCGCACAAAAAACCGTAGTTCTTCCGATCATACTCTTTGCTGCGAATATCCTCAAACAGAAACCGATCATCCTCTATCAGCTCCAGCATCTGGCTGCGTACCGCCTGATATTCCTCTAAATGATCCGACACTCTCAGATAGCCAAATTTCATGACAGTTCACCCCTCTTATGTATAAACCTCACGGTAACAACCGGCGGTATCCTGCCCACCAGATCATTATCCAGATTTTTCTAAATTTTATCTTTACAAATACTAGGAACTACAGTACAATATAGGTACACTGGTACCTGGTTTTCACAGCATACATCCCAC
>CAMFFG010000264.1 GCA_945949655.1 uncultured Peptococcaceae bacterium | reverse complement strand
TATAAGGAGTTATATTATAAAGAGGACCCTAGTGAAAGTTATGATGGCCCTGTTGATCATATTGGCTCTTATAGTTATAGTATCATGTGAAGAGCCTAAAACCGCATTTGTTCCAGATACACCAGCAATACCGAAATATCGGCTGGCGATACACCGGAAATGCGGGAGGCCTGCCCCACCGATACCGGCTTGATGTTGTTCAGCTTCTGTTTGGCCTCGTTGCGCAGACCGGTGATCTGGCTGTAGTCCAGATCTTCTGGCAGACGGCGGTTCTCGATTTTTTCCATGCGGGCCACCTGTTCCATCTGCATTTTAATATACCCTTCGTATTTGATCTGCACTTCCACCTGTTCCCGCACATTGGCCGGCAATGCACCATCGCCAATGCCAACAGCAATCAGGTCATCGTAATACACTTCTGGACGTTTCAAGAGTTCTGCCGCTGGCAGACCATGCTTTAACGGTGCACTGCCCCTCTCTGCCAGAATGTCCTGCATGGCTTCCAGATTGCAGGACACTGTAGTGTGTTGCAATCTATCAATTTCCGCCTCAATGGCCGCTTTTCTGGCACAAAAGGCAGCGTAGCGTTCATCATCCACCAGCCCTACCTCCCGGCCTTTTTCGGTCAGCCGCAAATCGGCATTGTCCTGCCGCAATAATAGTCGATATTCTGCCCGGGAGGTCAGCATCCGGTATGGCTCATTGGTGCCCTTTGTCACCAAATCATCGATCAACACGCCAATATAGCCTTCATACCGTTTTAAAATCAACGGCTCTCTGCCTTCCAGCTTGAGGCTGGCATTGATGCCGGCCATCAGCCCCTGGGCTGCCGCCTCCTCATACCCGGAGGTGCCATTGATCTGACCAGCGGTAAACAGATTTTCGATTACTTTCGTTTCCAGCGAAGGCTTCAACTGCAACGGGTCGATGCAATCGTACTCGATGGCATAGGCCGGCCGCATCATTTCTACTTGTTCTAAGCCAGGGATGGTGCGGATCATCTGCAGCTGCACCTCTTCTGGCAAGCTGGACGAAAATCCCTGCACATACATCTCCTGCGTGTTGAGACCCTCCGGCTCAATAAACAGCTGATGCTGGCTCTTATCGCTGAACCGCACGATTTTATCTTCAATAGACGGGCAGTAGCGCGGGCCAGTACCCTCAATAAAACCGGAGAACAAAGGAGAACGATTCAGGTTATCCCGAATGATCTGATGGGTGCGCTCATTGGTGTAGGTCAGCCAACAGGGCTGCTTGTGGCTGTCATCGCTCTGTTCCGTCATAAAGGAGAAGCACAGCCCATCATCGCCATCCTGCCGCGTCATTTTGCTGAAATCAACAGTTCGCTTGTCCACACGGGCCGGTGTGCCGGTTTTGAACCGCACCACCTTCAGGCCCAGCTCCTTCATATTGCCCGACAACAGCTTCGCCGAGCGCTGTCCGTTTGGTCCGCATTCCTCCGAGTATTCGCCAATGATTACCCGCCCTTTTAAGTAGGCGCCGGTGGCTAAAATCACGGCCTTTGCCAGATAGGTGGCGCCGGTCTGCCCCACCACACCTTTGACCACGCCTTCCTCCACCACCAGACGGTCCACGATCATCTGCTTCACCGCCAGATTTTCCTGATTCTGCAGTGTCTTTGTCATTTCCACCTGATAGTCATATTTGTCTGCCTGGGCCCGCAGCGAATGCACCGCCGGCCCCTTTGTGGTATTCAGCATACGCACCTGAATCTGTGTTTTGTCAATGTTGCGGCCCATCTCGCCGCCCAGCGCGTCGATTTCCCGCACCAGATGGCCTTTGGCCGGGCCGCCGATGGACGGATTACAAGGCATAAAGGCGATATTGCTCATATCCACGGTCACAATCAATGTTTTATGCCCCATGCGCGCCGCCGCCAGCGCTGCCTCGCAGCCAGCATGGCCAGCGCCCACCACCACCACATCATATTCGTCTGCAATATATTCGATCGGCATTGTGTTCACCTCAATTAACATTTTACATTCATGTAATCTATCTTTTTATGATTCTATTGTTTTTCTTATTTTCCAAGACAGAACTTGGAGAAGATCTGATCCAACAGATCTTCTTCTACCGTTTCGCCGGTAATCTTACCCAGCTTTTCCCATGCATTTTGCAGGTCGATCACCAGAAAATCCACCGACAAGCCCATTGCAATACCCTGCAAAAATCCATCCAGATGGGCCATGCTGTCCTCTAAGATCTGTATATGCCGCACATTGGTCACCAGAATATCCTGGCTGACCTCCAGCGTACCGGCAAAAAACAAATCGGAGATGGTTTGTTCCAGCTTATTCAGCCCAATGTTATGTTTCGCAGAGATCTCCAGCACAGGGCTGTCGCCGATGGCCTCCTGCAGTTGTGTCCGCACCGCAGTGTCGATGCCCACATCGCTCTTATTCAGCAGATAGATCACCGGCTGATGCTGTATCTCCGCCATCATCTGCCTATCCTGCTCGGTCAATCCCTGCTGGGCATCCACCACATACAGCACCAAATCAGCATTGCGCATAAACTGCTGGGCTTTGTCCACACCGATCTGCTCTACCACGTTGTCAGTCTCCCGGATGCCGGCCGTATCCACAATTTTTAACGGGATGCCATTCACATTGATATATTCCTCTATCACATCCCGGGTGGTGCCGGGGATATCGGTGACAATGGCCCGTTCCTGACCCAGCAGGGCATTGAGCAGACTGGATTTCCCCACATTGG
>CAMFFG010000263.1 GCA_945949655.1 uncultured Peptococcaceae bacterium | reverse complement strand
CAGTTCGGTTTCGGTTGCAGCGCCAACATGGATCACTGCTACGCCGCCAGCCAGTTTGGCGATCCGTTCGTTGTATTTGTCACGGTCAAATTCAGAAGTGGTGTCTTCGGCCAGAACGCGGATCTGTGCCACACGGGCTTCGATTTCCGCTTTGTCGCCAGCACCTTCCACGATGGTGGTGTTTTCTTTGCCAACGGTAACTTTGGCAGCGCTGCCCAGCATATCCAATGTGGTGTCTTCCAGTTTGTAGCCCAGTTCATCGGTTACAACCTGGCCACCGGTCAGGATTGCGATATCTTTCAGCATTTCTTTTCTGCGGTCACCAAAGCCAGGTGCTTTGACAGCCACGCAGGTGAAGGTACCGCGCAGTTTGTTCAGCAGCATGGTGGTCAATGCTTCGCCTTCCACATCTTCGGCAATCAGCAGTAACGGACGGCTGGCCTGAACCACCTGTTCCAGAACCGGCAGGATTTCCTGGATGTTGCTGATCTTTTTGTCGGTCAGCAGGATCAGCGGATTATCCAGTACAGATACCATTTTTTCTGTATCGGTCACCATGTATGGAGAAATGTAGCCACGGTCAAACTGCATCCCTTTTACCACATCCAGTGTGGTGCCGAAGGTCTGGGAATCTTCCACAGTGATAACGCCTTCTTTGCCCACCACTTCCATGGCTTCGGCGATCAGTTCGCCGATCTTTGTGTCATCGCAGGACACAGCTGCAACCTGTGCGATTTCTTCTTTGGTTTCAATTTTCTGAGACAGAGAGCCGATGGCTTCCACTGCAGTGTCTACGGCTTTCTGCATACCCTGGCGAATTACCATTGGGTTAGCGCCTGCGGCCACGTTTTTCAGACCTTCCCGCACCATAGCCTGAGCCAGTACCGTCGCAGTGGTGGTACCATCGCCGGCCACATCGTTTGTCTTGGTAGCTACTTCTTTCAGCAGCTGTACACCCATATCTTCAAACGGATCTTCCAAATCGATTTCACGGGCAATGGAAACACCATCGTTGGTGATAACCGGTGCGCCGAATTTTTTACCTAATACAACATTTCTGCCTTTTGGCCCTAATGTTACTTTTACTGCTTCTGCTACTGCATTAACCCCAATTTCCAGAGATTTTCTGGCTTCTTCTCCAAAACGAATTTCTTTCGCCATTGTTATTTGCCTCCTAAAAAATTTTCAGTTCAGATGTTTTTCCATACAAAGCGGTCTGCTGCCAGTGATTTATTCAATCACAACCAGAATATCTTTTTCTGTCAGCAGTACCAGTTCTTCGCCGTCGAATTTCACTTCGATACCGGCATGTTTGCCGTATACCACTTTATCGCCTACTTTGATTTCCAGCGGGATTCTCTGACCGGTTGTTTCCGATACATAACCGCTGCCAACTGCAACAACTTCACCCTGATGCGGTCTTTCCTGGGCAGAGCCCGGCAATACAATGCCGCTCTTTGTCTTTTCTTCCACCGCTACCGGTTTTACTGCGATTCTGTCACCAATTGGTCTGATACTCATAATGAAAAAGCCTCCTTAGAAATGTAGAAATATGAAAATCATATTTAATTAACGGTTGTTTTTTTGTTAGCACTCAATTAGCTTGAGTGCTAACATGTATATAATACCACCTTCCAAAAAAAATGCAAGGGGTTTTTAAAAAAAATTTGCCAAAACGGAAAAATATTTTATAATGAGAGTGATATGGTTCTGTCTGTATCCGCTATTTTATGCCTGACTCTGGCTTTTATTCGCGGAAACCCCATTAAAATCCTGCCGGAAAGGATGTTGTCCCATGAAAAATCTCACAGCCGAAAAACAGCAGCTGCGCCAGCACTATAAATCCGTCCGCAAAGAGCTGTCTGCCGCTCAGGTGGCGCAGTACAGCGCTGCCATTGCCCGGCAGCTTTTTGCCACTTCGCTCTGGCAGCAGAGCCATACGGTGATGCTCTACCTCTCCTTTCAGAACGAGGTGGACACCCACGCCATCTATCAGCAGGGCTGGCAGGAAAGCAAAACCATGCTGCTGCCCATCTGTGCGCCCAGCGGCGGGCTGATGGAAATGAGCAGCATCACATCCTTTTCTGTACTCACACCCAACCGCTACGGCATTGACGAGCTGCCGGCCGCACTGCAGCAGATCATCGCGCCCGAGGAGATCGACCTGTGCCTGATCCCCGGTATCGCCTTTGACCATACCGGCAACCGGCTGGGCTTTGGCTCCGGTTATTACGACCGCTATCTGCCCCGTCTGCGCCCCGGCGTACCGCGGGTGGCCCTGGCCTACGAATGCCAGCTTTCCCCGCAGATGCTGCCGGTGGATGACTATGATCTCCCCATGGATTATATTCTCACCGAAAAGCAGTGGTATGAGATGCGCTGATGATCTGCCTGCAACAGGCCTCTTATTTTACATGCCCCTGAAAGGCCATGTAATCGTAATCTGCCGCTTTCAGCTGCGCTGTATCGATAGCAGCCTCCAGCGGTTCATAGACTGGCTCCAGAGAAACCGGGCTCTCCAGCTTCCAGTAATATTCCGCATCCCGCTTTAAAAGCCGTCCGCTAAACCAGGTGCGCAGCTCACAGCGGTTTTCGCAATAGATAACATCGGCAAACAGTCCGATGCGGCCTGCTGTCTGCTCCGCAAAGGTGACCGTCTGCGGATGGGCGGCCTCCAGCTTCTGACACCAGGCCGGATACTGCCCGGCCTCCACCAGCACCGTTCCGCGATAGACGGTTTCGTCCAGA
>CAMFFG010000262.1 GCA_945949655.1 uncultured Peptococcaceae bacterium | reverse complement strand
TTCATTCCCCGTCGCCGGATTGCCAGTTTGCACAACCGGAACCATCGGTCAAGGGCAGAGCCGCCAATGCGGTGCCTGCGCACCCTTGACAGATGGCTTCGGTTATGCCATAAAAGGGCAAGCAACGGGGATCTGAAATATTCCTCAGAGCTGTTCCCCTTCCCGGGAAGGGGCGGAGGGGTTGGGGCAGTGTGGCTCTGTGGACTTGTGGACAATATTTCTGATTCTTTTTCTCTAAGAAAAATTTTTTCATAACACTTTTTCCCGAAAAATTGTCCACAGCGGCCACAGCGGCCTGGTTGAGCGGTTTTTTGATCCACAGATTGTCCACACATCGTCCACTTGTTCCACACATTAGTTGAAAAAGGCCCTGCCTGTTCCGTTGTCTCCTGAAACGTTCCCCAAAAGTCCGACTTTTTGAGGGCAGTACGCCAACGGAAATACAGGCAGAGCCTTTTCATTATGTTTTATTGATAGACAGTAACCAGAATGATATTTTTTTCTTTTACGACTTTAGTACAGCATATTTACTGTTGTGTTCCTTCTTTTTCTGCTGTCTTATCTTCCGGCAGTCTGATCTCCCGCTCCTCTTTTTTGCTGAAAATCAGATAACCACAGAAAGAGAGCGCACAGAGAACCAGAAAAATTTTACTGGATTCCAGTGCATAGACCATGACTCCACTTCCCGGCTTGGACAGACTGATATACAGAAAATTTGTGACACAGATTGCAGCAAAACCTGCAAACCAGTTTCTGAAAATTCGTTTCATAGTGATTTACCCCATCAAAAATGATTTGTTTCTGCACATCGGTTGCCAATGGATGGTTCTGTGCTGATTCCCTAATAAGTATACCTGTAATCCAGATCTCCGTCAATCCATCCGTAACAAATCCGGCACTGTTTCCATGAGCCGATCTGTGAGTACTCATCGTACTTAGTATCCCCAATGCTATTATACGACAAGTACTGCCATCAGCATGAGCAATTCCCCTGCGAGCGAATGTATCCGACCATTCTGATACAGCCTCATAAAAAACTGACCCATCTGCGTTGCCGCAAACAGGTCAGTCTATTTTTTGTCCTATTAAATTGCAGACGCCGGGCTGTTTTCCATTGACAGACCATGCAGCACGGTCTGCACCACTTCCTGCTCCAGCTCTGCTCTCTGCTCTGCGCTGATCTGATCCAGGTGTATCAGATGCGAAATCCCCAGGAAATTTCCGATCAGATAGCAGATGATCAGGCGGGAATCCATCATGCGGATCTCACCGCGCTGCTGACCGTTCTGGATCAGCCGATCCATCACCAGATGAATGCTGTTTTTCAGGTCCATCAGAACTTCTTTTCCTTTCGCATTATCTATCTCCGGTGGTGTTTCGCTTGTGATCCGTATGGCATAACGGGCTAGTTCCTGCATATTTTCAATGTGAAAATGTACCATGCGTCGCAGATTATCTTCAAAGGAGGCATCGTCCTGAATCAGCTCCGACATTTTTTCGGTGTAAGTCTTAATGTACAGCCGATGCATCTCCATAAAGATATCCATTTTGCTGTCAAAGTACTGATACAGCGTACCTTTCCCCACGCCGGCCCGTTTGGCGATCTCCTCCGATGTGGTATTGTAATACCCTTTTGCAAAGAAGATCTCCTGGGCGGCGGCTAATATCAACTCTCGCTTATTTTGTTTTTCCCCCATCGCTTTCCCTCTTATTCGCAGTACCTCCGGAACCGTTCCCCATTCAGTTCCAGCTGTCAACTCATCGTTTTTCATTTTTCTCCTCCGCTTTTTTAGCGGCTTTTTTGTATATCAGCAGATCTTTCAGCCTCTTCCATACTCATCTTCTTCCAATTTTCTCTCTGCTTCCAGTTTGGCTTGCAGTTCTTCCCAGTCGTGCCAGCAGCCTTCTTCCAGAGCCTGCATAGCGGCCAGATGTTCTTCTGCCGGATTGTTTTTCATAATTTTCCGGCGGATCTTTCGTGGCGTGCTTTCAAATTTTTCATATAAGATCGGAATCACCAGCAGACTGATAATGGTGGAGCAGGCCAGCCCGAAAATAACGGTAGCTGCCATAGGCCGGAACACTTCCGCGCCCTCTGCTCCGCTCAGCAGCATCGGGATCATAGCCAGAATGGTGGTCAGTGTGGTCACCAGAATCGGACGCATTCTGGTCCGTCCTGCTTCTACCACAGCTTCCCGTTTACATAGTCCTTTGCCCCGCAGCTGCTGGATATAGTCGATCAGCACGATGGCATTGTTTACAACGATCCCTTCCAGCATCAGAACCCCCAGCAGGGACATCATGCTGATGCGCTGGCCAGTGATAAACAGGCCCGGGAACACACCGATAAACATAACCGGCACGCTGGCCATGATCAGCAGTGGATTCCAGAGACTTTCAAACTGGCAGGCCATTACCATGTAAACTAGAATCAGCGCCATGGCGATAGCCAGGAACAAGTCGGAAAATACTTCCTGCATGCTTTCCACATCGCCGCCGGATTCTATACTGCATTCAGAAGGAACGGGCAGCTGGTTGACCAGTGCCATAACCTCTTTGTTGACACTCTGCAGATCGCGGCCGTAGATATCACAGGACACTGTCTCGATCCGGCTCTGATTCTGACGGGTAATGCTCTTCTGTCCAAAGCCATGCTGCACGGTAGCCACTTCGCTCAGTGGTACCTGACCGCCTGTGTTGGACGGCACCAACAGATTCTGCAGATTATCTAAAGAAGTGGTCATGGCATCTGGATATTTCAGCAC
>CAMFFG010000261.1 GCA_945949655.1 uncultured Peptococcaceae bacterium | reverse complement strand
ACGCTGCAGCAGGGGCTGGGGCAGGCACAGCATCAGTATATCGTCCCAGCGCTGGCATCCGGTGTGGTGCAATCGATCCAGGCCAGAGCTATTGGCCATTGCAGCATGCTGCTGGGCGCAGGCCGGGAGACTAAATCCTCGCCTGTTGATTTATCCGCCGGCGTTCTGCTGCAGAAAAAAGTGGGAGACTATCTGCAGGCTGGAGAACCAATGGCTGTGCTCCACTATAACGATGCCTGTGCCCGGCGGGTGGAGGAAGCTGCTTTAGAGTTACAGCAGGCCTACACCATCGGCGCAGAAAAGGCAGAGCCCGTGCCACTGATCTGGAACGTGATCGAAGTCTGAGGGAAATCCCGGGCGGATGGACTGCACCCATGCAACAAATATCCTTCAACTGCATAGATTAGAACAGGAAAAATATTTTTCCCACAGCAGTTTATCTTGTGGAAGAAGGGGAGAACAGATATGAGTGAGGAAAGCAAAGTAACCAGAGAGGACATTATGGAGCAGCTGCAGGCGGGGCACCGGGCCCGTCTGGATGGCAGTTTTCTGCAGAATCTGAATAAAGATGCGGTACAGTTTCGGGAAGTGCTGCCCAACCGTCCGCAGCAGCAGCCGCCCATGCAGGGCATTCCGGAAAGCTATCTGCATTATGCCCAGCAGCTTCTGGAACAGATGCGCGGCGTGTACGCCAGCTCCTGGGAAAACTGCGGATGCGGCAGCAGCTGGCACGGTGGCCATAACCATTTTTACGATCCCTGCAGCGGTGCCGAAGCAGCTCCGCCCAGCTACGGATGCCCCATGTACGACTGCAGCAACACCTGCTGCAACGACAGCTATCCGCCGCAGAAACCGCCAAAACCATCCTGCCCGCCGCCCATGCCGGACTGTAACTGCGGCACCGCAACCTATTATGATGACTGCGCCTATAAGCTGCAGCAGCTGATCGATCAGCTCAATCGAATCGAAACCATGACCAAAGAGATGTATCTGACCAACCAGCAGCTGTTCAGCTATATCATTGAATACTACAATAAATTTATGGCAGGCGGCAGCACCGGTACCGGCAAAAACACCGGCGACTGCTAGCAGAAAACCAGCCCCTTGCGGCTGGTTTTTTTATCGTAAAATTAAAGTTGACAAAAACAAAAAAGATGATTACAATAAATCTTACATTTGTAGGAGAAAAGGAGGCGTCTGTTTTGTCTCAGTTACCACAGATTTCTGATGCGGAGTTTGAGGTGATGCACATCATCTGGCGGGAAGGTCCGCTCAACACCAACGATATTATTGCGCGGCTTGCCGGAAAGCGGGACTGGAGCCCGAAAACCATCCAGACCATGCTGTCCCGCCTGGAGAAAAAGGGGGTCGTGCAGCACGAGAAGGATGGCCGTATTTTTGTTTATGAAGCCTGCATTCCGGAATGGCGCTATCTGCAGGCGGAGGGGCAGACCTTTCTGAACCGCTTTTTTGATGGCACACCCCGTCAGATGGTGGTGCGTTATCTGGATCAGAATGATCTGTCTCTGGAAGAGCTGGATGAACTGCAGGCCATTCTGGAGCGCAAACGGGAACAGGTGGGCGAGCCATGATGGTTGTGCAGGCTTTTCTGATCTGTAATGGCTGTGCCGCTCTGCTGACCGTTCTGCTTCTGCTGATGCGGGCGCTGCTGTCCCGGCGGATCTCCGTGCGGCTGCGCTATTACAGCTGGTTTGCGCTGCTGTTTGTGCTGCTGCTTCCCCTGGTGCCGGCAGATTTGTGGAAAGGCTGTTTTGCTGCCATTTCCCATCAGGCAGCAGCCGGTCTGGCGGCTCCATCCGCCGCTGAAGGTACTGCGGCTGCCGTCACACTGTGGATGGAGGATATCACCGAGCTTGGCTATTCTGTGCAGACAGACTGGCTGAAGCATCTGCTGATCTGGTTCTGGGCGGCCGGTGTGCTGGTTGCCGCCATTTTTTACTGGCTGGGGCTGCGGGAGCTGCGGCGTACCGTTAAAACCGGCGTGCCGCTGTCCGCAGAACAGCTGGAGCTGCTGCAGCGCTGCCGCCAGAAGTGCAGCGTGACCAGACCGGTTCAGTTGTGTGCTTCGGTGCTGGTTTCTTCACCGTTCAGTTTTCGGCTGCGTGCCTGTTATATTGTGCTGCCTGCCGGTTTTGCCGCCCGGAGCACCGGCGAGGCCCTGGAACAGATTTTTCTGCATGAGCTGATGCATATCCGCCACAGAGATCTGACTGTCAATACAGTCTGCTGTTTTCTGCAGACGCTGTACTGGTGGAATCCCTTTGTCTGGTATGCCTTCGGGCAGATGCGGCAGGACCGGGAGCTGTACTGTGACTGGGCTGTTTTAGCGCTGCTGCCCGACTGGGATCAACGGCTGCGCTATGGGACCATGCTGCTGCAGTTTGCCCGCCGGCAGTCTAACCAGCAATCTCTGGCTGCCGTCAGCGGTCTCTGTGACCACAGGACCTCGCTGAAACAGCGCATCACTTATATTGCCGCTTTTCAGCCTGAAACAGCGGCCCAGAGACGGACCGGCCTTTGTCTGATGGCGGTTCTGCTGCTTTTGAGCCTGCTGCCCGTTCCGGCGCTGGCGGCAGGTGCAGGGCTTTCCGCAGACTGGTACAGGCCGCCTGCGTTAAATCTGGTGGAGCAGGATTACAGCCAGGCTTTCGGCCCTTTCTCAGGCTGTGCGGTGATCTATGATCTGCAGCAGGACTGCTATCTGGTCTATCATCCGGAGAAAATGACCAGGCGGCTGGCTCCCTGCTCCACCTGT
>CAMFFG010000260.1 GCA_945949655.1 uncultured Peptococcaceae bacterium | reverse complement strand
GCTGGTGGTAGGCCGTAGTGCTTCTTATATGTCACTGGCGGCAGGCAGTGCCAGAGTGATTCCCATTGGCATGGCAGAAGGGGAAGCAGCTGGCGTGGTAGCAGCCTATTCCATCAACAATCAGATGGATTTCCGCACCATGACACAGAATAAAGCAGCCATCGCCAGCGTACAGGATAGCCTGAAAAAACAGGGTGCTTATCTGGAAAATTTCACTGTGCATGAGGATTTTATGGAGCACTGGGCTTATCCCGGTGTGAAAGTGCTGCGCAGTCTGGGCATTTTAGATGGTGGCTACAGCAATGATTACAAGCTGGATGAACCCATCAGTCGCTGGCGGTATCAGAATATGATCAACAACGTGCTGAAAAAAGCTGGCATTACGCAGGATTATATAGAAGTAAACGACAATCCGCCGAACCGGCAGATCATTGGCACAACTGCAAGAGCCATTGCAGCGGCGGAAGGCGTGAAATATGAGAATGACTACAATGTATATCTGCAGGCATTGGAAGAACGGGGCATTTTAACAGAGGAACTGAAGCCGTACTTTGCCGATGGAGAGAAAAATCCGAATGTGGCGGAAGTGGTGCAGCTGATGGCCAATGTATATACCTATCTGGTTTAACAATGTGCTTTTGGATTGTGAGGAACAACACGATGCGAAAATGGATGCTGGTAATTGTATTGCTGGCGGCACTTTTGTGCGGCTGCGGCAATACGGAAAAATATGATGTGATTGTGGTCGGCGGAGATCCGGAGGGTGTTTCGGCTGCAGTGACAGCAGCCCGAAACGGGATGAAGACACTGCTGGTGGAGGATGACGAAGCGCTGGGCGGGCTGATGACCCTCGGCGAGCTGAATTTCATTGATATGTGCACCGGCGATGACGGCACATTGCTGACGCGCGGCACATTCCTGGAGTTTTACAATGCAGTAGGCGGCACAGCGTTTGATATACTGACCGCCAAACAGGCATTTCTGCAGATGGTGGAGAACGAAGAAAATCTGACGCTGAAGCTGGACACGGCATACATCGAGCCTGTGATGAAAGAAAACAGCATTACGGGTATTGTGATTGAACAGAACGGAAAACAGATTACCTGTAAGGCGGACAACATCATTGATGCCACAGTGGATGCTGATGTGGCGGCAGCTGCTGGTGCGCCATACACTTATCTGGGACAGGACTACGGTCAAACCGAAAATGTGACCGGAGTGACGCTGGTGTTTGAATTATCAGGTGTGAACTGGAACGCAGTAAGCCAGTACTTAAATAGCGACAATGATCCCAATACCGGCTGCACAGACAAGGCGGCCTGGGGCTATAACGAAGAAAGTTTTGCCTATGTGCCGCAGGACGGCCAGACGCGGTTAAGAGGGTTTAATATCGCACTGCAGAACAATGGCAATGTACTGATCAATGGCTTTATCATTTTCGGTGTAGATCCGCTGGATGAAGAGAGCAAAGAAGCCGGAATTGCCCGCGGAAAAGCGGAACTGCAGCATATCATTCCGTATCTGCAGCAGAACTACGTCGGCTTTGAAAACGCTGCCCTGGTGGATACTGCCAGCCAGCTGTATGTGCGGGAGAGTCGTCACATTCTGGGCGAGTATCAGCTGACGCTGGATGATGTACTGGAGAACCGCTGGTTTGATGACACCATCGCCATTGGTTCCTATCCGGTGGATGTACCGCCAAATGCACAGCGCAAAGTTGGCATGATCATTGGTGCACCGGACAGATACGGGGTGCCATTCCGGCCGAGGGCGATGCTGCCGGGGTGGCTGCTGCCTACGCGAAAAACAATCATATGACATTTCGGGAAATCAGCCAGAGCGCCGATGCTGTCGCGTCTATGCAGCAGAGCCTGAGAGAACAGGGCGCTTATCTGGAACAGTGGGACCCGATTGTCCTGGATGTGGAACAGCATTGGGCTTATGAAGGACTGAAAACGCTGCGCAGTCTGGGGCTGGTGTATGGAGGCTACGCCAATGATTATCGGCTGGAAGACCCGATTACCCGTGAAGAATTTCTGCCGATGCTGCAGGGATTGGGGCACACGATTGTGTTATCCCCCGATTTTTCAGAAAAAGGAGCGCAGCCGCTGACCTGCAGGGAGATCCTCTATATGTTGGAAAATACGCTGCAGGTGGTACCGTTTGGCAACCTGCAGCAGACAGGTATCCTGACGGAACAGCTGCAGCCGTATTTTGCGGATGAGCAGAAGGTGCCTGCCCGTGCAGAGGTGGTCATGCTGATGGCCAATGCCTATGCCTATGCGGAGCAGCAGGGAAGCCCCGAATAAGAATGAGGGGTCTACAATAAAAAGGAGACAAATATCAAATATGAAGAAACTATTTTATATACTGGTTGTCTGCTGCCTGTTATTGACTGGCTGCGGAGATACCGGCAATGTGGCGGAGCAACCTGTGGAAGATGGTGTGGATTATGATGTCATCGTAGTTGGCGGAGACCCGGAAGGGGTCTGCGCGGCGGTTTCCTCAGCGCGCAATGGGCTGAAAACACTGCTGATCGAGGATGATGAGGCACTGGGTGGTCTGATGACGCTGGGCAAGCTGAATTTTATTGATATCTGTGAAAGTCGGGATGGCAGTATTTTGACCCAGGGGCTGTTTATGGAGTTCTATGATGCGGTAGGCGGCACTGCTTTTGATGTGGAAAAGGCCAAACAGTTTTTTCTGGACTGGGTAACTAATGAAGAAAATGCAACATTAAAGCTGGACACAGAATTTATAGAACCGGTGATGGACGGC
>CAMFFG010000259.1 GCA_945949655.1 uncultured Peptococcaceae bacterium | reverse complement strand
TGATCACCCAGCAGCTTCAGGAAGTTGGTTACCGTGGACGAGCTGGTGAAGGTCAGCACATGGATCTCGCCAGCCTGCAGTTTTTCCAGCAGCAGTTCAGTGTCGGTTGCATCGGCCAGCATGGTCTGATAGGCGATCACTTCATCCACCTGTGCGCCCAGCTGCTGCAGGCTGTCCACCAGCACCTGACGGGCCAGATCAGCTCTGGGTAGCAGCACCCGGTCACCCGGTGTGATACGGTCTTTCAGCGCTTCGATCACCGCTTCCGCCCGGAATACTTCCGGCATTACATCCACCAGCAAGCCCCGTTCCTCCAGCGCTTGTGCTGTTTTGGGACCGATGGCGCAGATTTTTGCCGCGCCCAGACTGCGGATATCCAGCTGCTGCGCTCTCAGCCGCTGGAAAAAGGCGTTCACGCCGTTGACGCTGGTAAAGATGATCCAGTTGTAGGCACCGGCTCGCGCCACTGCAGCGTCCAGCGCTGCCAGGTCATCGGGTTCTTTGATTTTAATGGTGGGATATTCCCACGCTTCTGCACCCAGGTTTTCCAGCTTTTCCGACAGTACGCTGGCCTGCTCCCGGGAGCGGGTCACCAGCACCCGTTTGCCGAACAGCGGTTTATCCTCAAACCAGCGCAGCGTATCCCGCAGGGTGACGACCTGACCGATGATGATGATGGCCGGCGATTTCAGTCCGGCTTTCTGCACCACATCCACGATATTTTCCAGTGTGCCGGTCACCACCTGCTGCTCCGGCCGGGTACCCCAGCGGATCAGCGCAATAGGCGTGGCGGCATCCTTGCCGTTTGCCACCAGGTTTTCCACGATCTGCGGCAGATTGCCCACGCCCAGCAGAAATACCAGTGTGCCGGGATCCTGCGCCAGACGGGGCCAGTTGATGTTGCTGGTCTCCTTGCCCGGTTCCTCATGGCCGGTCACAACGGTAAAGCTGGCGGTAAAGTCCCTGTGCGTGATGGGAATGCCGGCATAGGCCGGTACAGAGATGGCGGAGGTGATGCCGGGCACTTCCTCAAATTCAATGCCGGCTTTGCGCAGTTCCTCACCTTCCTCTCCGCCGCGGCCGAACACGTAAGGGTCGCCACCTTTTAAGCGGGCCACGATCTTACCCTTTAAGCCTTCCTCCACCAGGACCCAGTTGATCTCATCCTGGGTCAGGGTGTGCCGGTCCGGCGATTTGCCTACATAGATCAGCTCGGCATCGGGCCGCCGGTAGCTGAGCAGACGGGGATTGGCCAGACGGTCATAAACGATAACGTCGGCTTTCCGGATACACTCCAGCCCTTTCACGGTGATCAGTTTGATATCGCCGGGACCGGCGCCGATCAAATATACTTTTCCTTTATTCATGGATTCAGCTCCATTCTGATTTCATCTAAAATAGCCTGGCCGCCTTCTGCTGCCAGACGAAGGGCCAGGTTCTGCCCCAGCTGTTCTGCCATGTCGGCCGGGCCGCTGATCTGATCCCGGATGACCACGCTGCCATCCAGCGAACCGACCAGACCTTCCAGTATCAGGTTCTGACCTTCCAGGCGGGCATAAGCGCCGATGGGGATCTGACAGCCGCCTTCCAGGCTTTTTAACAGCGCCCGTTCGGCCAGCACGCACTGCTCTGTCTCTGCATCGTTGACCAGCTGCACCAGCGCGATGATTTCCGGACCGTCACAGCGGGTTTCCACGCCGATAACGCCCTGGCTCACCGCCGGCAGGCAGATCTCATGGGACAGTTCCTCGGTGATCTGCTCCTGCCAGCCCAGTCGTTCCACACCAGCTGCCGCCAGAATGATACCGTCAAACTGTTCTTCCTTCATTTTGCGCATGCGGGTCTGCAGATTGCCGCGCAGATCATGGATATCCAGATCGGGCCGCACATGCAGAAGCTGTGCTTTGCGGCGCAGACTGCTGGTGCCGACCTTGGCCCCCTGCGGCAGCTGCGCAAAGGAATCATATTTTTCAGAGATCAGCACATCGGCCGGATTATGCCGTTTCAGCAGCGAGGAAATCTGCAGTCCTTCCGGCAAAACAGTGGGCATGTCCTTCATGCTGTGCACGGCAAAGTCGATCTGGCCCTCCAGCAGACCGACCTCCAGCTCCTTGGTAAATAACCCCTTATCACCGATTTTAGCCAGCGATACATCTAATATTTTATCACCTTTTGTTTTCAGCGAAACGATCTCGAATGCATACTGATCGGTCACCTCCTGCAGCCGGTCAATGACAAACTGTGTCTGCCACATGGCCAGCACGCTGTCCCGGGAACCAACCCTGATTACTTTTTTACTCATCCTGCGTCACCTCTGTCTCCCTTTTCTGCCCTGCTTCCGTTTCAGACAGCCCGAACAGATCATCAATGGCCCGCATATAGCAGTCGATGCGATCTTCATGGGTGCCTGCCAGATAGCGCAGATTATACATGGGCTTATGCAGCCACTGGCTCACAATGGAATGGGCCAGCTGTTCGATAATTTTTTTCTCTCTGGGCGTCACATTGTCAATGCGGCGCAGCGCTTTCTCCACTTCTTTTTTCTTAATAGTCTCTGCCTGCTCCCGCAGCTTGACAATGGTAGGTACCACCAGCAGCGAATCCAGCCAGAAGAAAAAGTTTTCCAGCTCCTCCTCCACGATTCGTCGGGCCTTTACGGCTTCCTTCTGCCGGCCCTCCAGATTTTGCGCCACCACATTCTGCATGTCGTCGATATCATGCAGAAACACGTTGTCCAGTTCAGCTACGGCCGGATCGATATCCCGCGGCACGGCAATATCGATAAACAGCCGCGGATTAGTGCGCTGTGCCACCAGCTGAGCAATGGCTTCTTTCACAATA
>CAMFFG010000258.1 GCA_945949655.1 uncultured Peptococcaceae bacterium | reverse complement strand
CACCCATCGAACCGCTCTCGTCCACGATAATAAGATTGTAGATACGTGCTATTCCATTTTTATTCATATCTGAAAAGTTTTGAAAAAAGATTGTTTGTTAATATGTTATTTGTCTCAATTATTTCCCTTACCGATTATTTGCCCGGATATCTGCTTTCGAATTCGGTAATAATGTTTTTGAAAGCCTCCGGAAGGGTGTTTATGGCGTGCTGACGTAACTCATCGGGTACGCCGAAGTATGCTTCGGCTATGCTGCCGGTGATGCACCCCAAGGTGTCGCTGTCGCCGCCTATGCTCACTTTGCCCGGAGCACCGAACCGGGCAACATGAACGGAGTGGCAGATGCCGTTGCCGGGGCGGGACACATGGACGCCGTACTGCTGGGCCACGGTCTGTAAGTAGATGTGGTCATCTGGGGTCATGGTGTTGACATAGAGCAGATTGTGATCCAGATAGCTGACGGAGCACTCGGTCCGGATGCGGTCAATGCCCACTGCCTCAAAGGCCAGGTAGGTCATAACGGCATTAATATCGTGGGTCAGTGTCTGGTCAATCTTCAGAAAGACCTCCTCACCGGGAACAAGGCTTCCTGAGACATAATGGCTTTCGATGATTTTTCTGGTTAGTGATTTTCCCATAATTTCGCCTCCTGCTATTCGTTTGAACTCATTATAAGAGTGCTTTTCCCAAATTTCCAATATCGAAAGCGCATGCGGTCATTCCCTTTTGGAATTGGAAAGAAGCGTTGTAATTCGGTATAATCATATCTGAAAGGACGAAGCTCCATCCAAAACCCGGGTGAGGAGGAATCATTGTGAAAGACACTGACTGGCAGATCATTAACGAGCTGTACAAGACCCGCAATATCACAAAAGCAGCGAACAACCTCTTTATCGCGCAGCCCACACTCACCAAACGGTTACAGTACATTGAAGATGAGCTGGGAACCACGCTGATCATCCGCAGCGCCAGAGGCCTTATTTTTACCCCCGAAGGGGAGTACATCGCAAAGCAAGCACAGAAATACCTGCGTTTCTGGCACGCGACACAGACCCAGCTGGAAAATTTCCGCAATGACCGTTATGGAACCCTGCGGATTGTCTCTGCATATACCTTTGTAAAATACCATATTGGTGATTACCTGGAGCAATTTCAGGCAACCCATCCCAATGTCAGCGTCGTAATCCGGACGGAGCGAAGCGACATGGTGGAGCGATGCCTTCTGGAGGGCAAAGCCGATGTCGCATTTGTTCGTGGCGACTATGGCCATGACTTTCGACGCACCGTGATTCTAAAGGAACGTGCGTATTTGGTCAGTAAAAAAGAACTGTCCTTCGCGGATCTGACATCCCATCCCAGAATCGACAGCATCTGGGGGGAATACACCCGCACACTCCTTGACCGATGGTGGGCAGAAAATTTCACAGAGGTGCCCCGGACAAATATTATCCTTCGGGAAGCCGATACCTGCTGGCAGATGGTAAAACGAGGGCTTGGCTATACCGTGAGCTTTCTCAGCGAGGAAACCATCAAAGAACTTGGCGTCCATTCCATTCCGCTTTCCTTCGCCGATGGCAGCCCAATCATGCGCAATACTTGGTTTCTGTATCCCAGAGATACCTCCCGGCCTGAGTTTGTAAACAATTTTATTGACATTGTTGAGAATAAATCGAATACACCCTGATAACTGCACAAAAGTCACCGATCCATCAAAAGATCGGTGACTTTTGTGATTCACTTCTCGGCAAGTGCCTTCAAAGCCTGCAGCATCATCTTTTCTGCAACCTCATATTCGCCATTGCGCTGGACCGCAAAGCCGTGACTGCTGTGATGGAAACACTTTGCATACACCTGAACGCCCAGATTCATAAGGCGTGCAGCAAAATCAGCATCCTCGTCGCAGAAGGTATCGTTCTGACAATACATCATCACAGTGGCAGGCATCTTGCAAAGCTGCGCATCTGCGGCCAGCGCCGGACTGCAATATACCTGTGCTGTATCCTCTGGATCAGCATACATCTTGTTGTAGAATTCTGCTTTCCAGATTGGAATACGGGGGTTGCTGTCGCTGTTACGTTTCTCCGAAACCGGCTTGTTCAGATCAAGGCCAGGGTAGTCCAGAATCTGAAGCGCTGGCACAAATGTTCCGTTATCGATGGCCATCAGGTTTAGCGCTGCAGCCAGCGTGCCGCCGGCACTATGGCCGGCAACTGCGATCTTCTCACGGATTACATGCAGTTCAGCCGCGGCTTCGGCGAAATATTGGACGATATCCTAGCAGGCATACACCTGGCCGGGATACCGCATGGCTGGAGCAGGAACATAGTCCACGTCTGCCACCAGGAACCCGGAACGGCTGCAAATGTTGCGGCAGAAGACGACGTCCTGATCCCGTCTGCCCTTGATGAAGCCGCCGCCATGCATATTGATGAGCAGGGGAAGTTCCTTCCCCTCCGTGCCTTCGGGGCGATACATGTGAACCAGCGTTTTCCCGACCCGAGTCCCGATCTCCATAACCCACTCAGCGCCAGTTCTGAACTCGCTCATTACTTCTTCAGAAAGACGCTTACCGACGCCACTGTTAATGATTTCGTTGGCTATAGCCTCTTCTTCCGGGGACACGTTCAGGGGATTCCACAAAATGTCACTCATTGCTAATCTCACCTTACAAATAACCAAGAATTACAGGAAGAAGGAGAAGAAGAAAGAAGCGATAATCAGGACGATGCCGCCGCCGACACGGCTGGACAGCTGTGCGTAGCTGATCAGCTCCAGTCTGTTTGCAGCACCCAGAACAGCGATATCGCCGCTGCCGGCGCGGTTTGCCATCCACAGGCCAGCCGTACCAG
>CAMFFG010000257.1 GCA_945949655.1 uncultured Peptococcaceae bacterium | reverse complement strand
TTGTTGGTAAAGGTGATGGCCAGAATATTCCACGGCGCTACTCGTTTTTCGTAAATCAGATACGCAATGCGGGTGGTCAGCACCCGTGTTTTGCCCGATCCGGCCCCGGCCAGAATCAAAAGAGGCCCCTCGGTGCATTCCACTGCCTCCCGCTGCGGCATATTCAATTGCGATAGATCCATCTCTGTCCCTCGCTCTCCTGGTTCTCTCTATCCGTATCAGCTTTTGACAGGAATCCGACAAGCAGTTCCTGTATCCAGCCAATGATCCATAGCAACAAATCAAATAAAGAATATTATAACAAAAAAAATACAGCTAGTCCAGCAAAGACCGGCTGTATTCTGCATATAAGTTTTACAAAACCATGTTCCCTGCCATCCTTTTATTGCGGGGACTCCAGCAACTGGTCTTTCATAAAACAGATTATGGGTACACAGAATAATAGGCTCAGCAGCGAATAAAAATTGACATCGTTTATGGCGGTGCACTCGATGAACCGCATCTGCTCTGCCTGTTCCAGCTGTGCGCCCATATTCTGTGCGGTATAGCGAAGCATATGATTGCTGTACAGCAGACTGAACAGACTGACCGAAATGGTGGAAATCATCTGCCGCGTCCAGGCGATCATGGCGGACGCATGACTGACCAGTTTTACCGGAACAGCACTCATGGCAAAATTATTGACCAGCGGATTGATCAGCCCCAGACCAATATACCGCAGGGAGAGCCAGACGGTGAAAGCCAGTATCGTTGTAGAAAGTGCAAAATTGCTGATACGCCAGGTAGCCAGAATCAACACGACCATGCCGGTAAAAATCACCGCGCGTCGGCTCCATTTTTCTGCCCATTTCGCCGCAACCGGCGCCATGGCAGCCATCAGCATAGATGGCACAAACATGGACAAACCTGCCCGCATGGCATCCAGCCCAAGAACATCCTGTAAGAACAGAGACATATAAAGCGGCGCCAGACAGGTGGCAATGGCTGCCACACTATTCAATAAAAATCCGTAGGTAAAACCAGCATATCGAAATACATGGAAGTTCAGCAGCGGCACAGAAAGACGCAGCGCATGCCAGACAAAGAACGCCAACAGTGCCACACTGCCCACTAGAAGGATTATGGTAATCGGTGCGATCCAGCCCATAACATCGCCTTGATGAAAGCCAAGCAGCAGCCCCACTGTGCCGACCGAAGCACACATCAGGCCTACCAAGTCTAGTTTGTTGTCGGAAGTCATCTTACGGCAGGGCACAAATTTCAGAACCAGCAGAATATCCAGCAATGCCGCCGGAATGTTGATGAGGAAAATGGCCTTCCAGTTCCAGTAATGAATCAGTACGCCGGACACCGACGGCCCCATGGCCACCCCGACTGAAACCACCATAGACACGATGGATATGGTCATAAGCTGCCGCTCCCGCGGTATAAACTGATAGACCATGGCACTGGGAACCGGCATGATAATACCGCCAGCAATCCCCTGTAAAAGCCGGGCTGCAACCATCAATTCTACTGTAGGCGCCATGGCACAGAATATGGAAGCTGCTGCCAGCAGAGCCAGCCCAAACACCATCAGGTTGCGCCCGCTGAACCGATCCATAAAATAGCCTACCGTTGGCAAAATCAGCCCGGTCGCCATCATATAGCCCACCACGATCCACTGCGCAGAAGCCATATCCGTCTGATAATATTCCATCAGGCTGGGCAATGCAATATTGATATTGGTGCTGTTCAATACCGACAGAAAAGCACCCACAATTGCTGCAAACACCAGCATATTTTCCTGTGATCTCGTCAAATCTGTTGTTTCATCCACCTAAATTCGCCTCATACCATAAAAAGATTTGTTCTTATTATATCATATCAGGCGAAAATCGGATAGTATGCAATCTAAATTACTGCCAGTTTTTCTGCGATCACCGGCAGCAGTTCTTTTTATCACGTTTTTATAGAAATCCGGAAAAAATTCTTGCAAATAGAAAGGCACCTGAAAAAATACTTGACAAATTAAACAGGTACCTTTATAATTGTTTTTAGTAAGGTACCTTCTTACTTGAAAGGAATGATCTCAATGGCAAGCGGTCCAGCTACGATTCTGGCAGATGAAGTGCAAAAGCTGCTGCCTGATGCTCTGATTCAATATCTCTGGACATTGACAGAGCTGGAAACAGCCGATGTGGATGCAGCTTTTGTGATGTGCACCCTCAGTTCTGCTGTTCTAAACGGCGAAACAGTCCAGAAAATTGATTTCTGGGGTCAGCAGCATTTTCTGACCGGATTTCTTCCGGTATGCTGCAGATTATACCTAGTTCTTTATCCCGATGGAACCCGTGAAATGTTTTTATCAGAAACCGAAAGGAGTTTTTAGAATGGAAAACAAATTTGATTTCGATTTAATAGAAGATTTTATGCAGCTTCACCGGCTGATGGCCATGCAGCTGCATCAGAACCGCAGAGGCCATGGCCCATTTGCCAGCCCATACAGCGGGCAGGGGCGTGTTCTGAAACTGCTGGCTCTGAAACCAGAAACCACACAAAAGGAATTGGCAGAAATTTTGGATATGCGTCCGCAATCTTTAGGCGAATTACTGAGTAAACTGGAGAAAAACGGTTATATCACCCGGGCCCAATCTCAAACCGACAAAAGGGTTATGGAAGTTACACTTACAGAAAAAGGTAAAGAGGCTGCTGTGCGGGAAACAGCTGCTCCTCCGGGACAGGAGTTATTCAGCTGTCTTTCCGACGAAGAACAATTGCAATTACACACGTTGCTCTGCCGTCTGATGGATCATCTGGAAGCTACCTGTCCGCAAAATTTCTGCGGCGATCCCCATGGGTTCGGTCATCCTGGAC
>CAMFFG010000256.1 GCA_945949655.1 uncultured Peptococcaceae bacterium | reverse complement strand
AGCAGCCCAGTATGTAAAAGCCCGGCTGACCAGGCAGAATAAGAAAAACAAAAAAGAGCCGGTATTCAAGCCACTGGTGCTGCATTACGGTGACATTGAGATCCTGGTGGGCAAAAACAATGTGCAGAACGATTATGTTACCACGCGGCTGGCCCGCAACAATGATGTGTGGTTCCACGCCAAGGATATCCCCGGCTCCCATGTGATCATCCGCAATCATCAGGAGCAGCGGGAGCTGACCCAGGATGTGCTGGACTTTGCCGCCCATCTGGCCGCCTATTTCAGCAAAAGCCGCTATTCGGCGCTGGTACCGGTAGATTACACGCTGAAACGCTATGTGCATAAACCAAACGGCGCCAAGCCGGGCCGGGTAATCTACGAAAACCAGAAGACCATCTACATCACGCCGGACGAAGAAGCCATGCAGGACATTTTAAACCACGGCGGAAAAGCAATGGAGCCGTAACCCCATACAGAAGGCCATGCGGAACGCCAGACCGGCAGATAAAGCGGCACAACAAACCATGAATAAGCCTGACCCCAGACAGAACAGCATCTGCCCGGGCGTCAGGCTTTGATTTTTGCATCGTGCTTTGATAAAATAAAAAATCTCTCCATGGCAGGGCATTGCCTGTCACAGAGAGATCAGAGCCGCAGCGGATCTGCGGTTTAGCCTTCCTGAGAATCGTTCCAGATATCTACAACTTTTTCCCATTCTTCGTCGTCTTCGATATCGTACAGCACTTCCTCGCCATTTTCATCCAGTACGATCTTCAGAATGATGGCTTCGTCTTCCTCAGCGCCTTCTTCCAGCGGAACCAGCACTGCATACTGATTGCCGTCCACTTCCACCATATCGATCATCTGAAATGGATGTTCCTGATCTTCTTCGTCTACCAGGATCAGCACATCATCCAGTTCTTCGTCCATCATGTTTTTTTCGTCTGCCACGCTCAGCACCTCACTTTCCTGATCATATCTGTATCATAAAGTCTATCCCAATAACCAGAAATGATTGCGGATAGCTTTTTAAGCCATCCTTTCCATACAGATTCCCTGCTGGTTTCCTACGCACAGAAAAATACAGCTTAATGTTTTTATTATACCGTCTGCAACGGTCTTTTGCAACTGCAAATCACACATTCCGGTCACAGCCGGTCCAGATAACTCTGTAAAATGATAACGGCCGCCATCTTGTCGATGACTTTTTTGCGTTTGGCGCGGGATACATCGGCCTCCAGCAGCGTGCGCTCCGCACTGACCGTGGTCAGCCGTTCGTCCACCCAGATCACTTCCATGGGCCGCTCTGCCGTTAAGTCGGTAATAAACTGCTGCACTTCCTCTGCTTTAAACCCTACCGAGCCATCCATATTTTTCGGCAGCCCCACCACCAGCTGGCTGACCTCGTGTTCGTCCATCAGCTTCCACAGGCCGCGGATATCCTCCTCCAGCGTGGTGCGCTGAAAGGTCTGTAACCCCTGGGCTGTGATCTTTAACGGGTCGCTCAAGGCCACACCAATGCGCTTGCTGCCTACATCCAGCGCCATAATTCTCATCGTTGTGTATCTCCCATGCTATTTTTTCAGATAACTGCGAACCAGTTCCTCCACTAGTTCATCCCGCTCCATCTTGCGGATGAGGGTGCGGGCATTTTTGTGACTTGTAATATAGGCAGGATCGCCAGAAAGAATGTAGCCTACGATCTGATTGATGGGGTCGTATCCTTTTTCCACCAGTGCCTCATATACAGTGTTCAAGATATCCTGTGTGCTGTTTTCATTATTATTTTCTGCTCTGAAAAACATCGTGCTGTCCAAATCCATACCCAGTCACTCCTTTTGCCATCGTTTGCTCCTGCCAGCAGGCAGGAGGACGGCCATGGTTATAGCCGTCAGAACCCTTTTGCTTCTTTCTGTGTTATTTCAGCTGTGCCGCTGCCAGGCTTTCAGCCAGTGCCAGCGCTTCGCCCAGCTTGCTGTAGTCTTTGCCGCCTGCCTGCGCCATATCCGGACGGCCGCCGCCGCCACCGCCGGTCACTTTGGCGATCTCTTTGATCATGTTGCCGGCATGGATACCCCGTTTGGTCAGATCCTTGGTGGCAGCAACGATCAGGTTTACGCCGCCATCGCTCTTGGCACCCAGCACCACAACACCGCTTCCCAGTTTATCGCGGAACAGGTCGCTCATGTCGCGCAGACTGTTCATATCGGCTGCTTCCACTTCGCAGGCCAGCACCTTCACGCCGTTCACATCTTTGGCCTGTCCCAGCAGTCCATCCACCTGATTTTTGGAGGCTGCCGCGTGCAGCTGAGCAATTTCTTTTTCCAGTTCCTTGTTCTGGGCGCCCAGCTGTTCCACCCGATTGACGATATCTTTTTCGGCCGCTTTCAGCGTTCTGCCCAGCTCCGCCACCAGCCGTTCCTTCTGCAATGCATACCGATACGCCCCCATCCCGGTCACTGCTTCGATGCGGCGCACACCGGCCGCTACAGCGCCTTCGCTGACGATCTTAAACAGACCGATCTGGCTGATATTGCTCACATGGGTACCGCCGCACAGTTCCATGCTGTAATCGCCAGCCTGCACGCAGCGCACGATATCCCCGTATTTTTCACCGAACAGTGCTGTGAAGCCCAGTTTTTTGGCTTCATCGATGCCGGTTTCGAAAATGTTGACCGGAATGGCCTGCAGGATCACTTCGTTGACCTTCTGTTCCACCTGGGCCAGTTCTTCCGGTGTCACCGCACTCATGTGGGAGAAGTCAAAACGCAGCCGCTGTGCATCCACCGACGAACCGGCCTGATGCACATGGTCGCCCAGCACGTCCCGCAGGGCTTTGTGCAGCAGATGGGTGGCGGTGTGG
>CAMFFG010000255.1 GCA_945949655.1 uncultured Peptococcaceae bacterium | reverse complement strand
GCAGACGAGGCTTGGATCTGGTGTTGCTATGGCTGGCAGCTTCTGCTCCTCACGGATATGCCCGTTGACGATCATAAGACGGCCCAGCACCCGGTAAAAGGGCGCGATCACCATCTGGCACTGTTCCGCCTCGGCGTGGGCCACCATCTGCTCTGTTGCATCGGGCACCAGCCAGTCATCGCTGTCCACAAACTGCAGATAGGTTCCTCTGGCGAGCTGGATGCCCCAGTTGCGACTTTCGGAGACACCGCCATTCTTTTTGTCTACCGCCACCACCCGTTTGTCCTGCCGGGCATAACGCTGACAGAGCTGAAAGCTGCCATCGGTGCTGCCGTCATTCACTAAAATTACTTCGATCCGCTGATAGGTCTGCCGCAAAATGCTCTCCACGCACCGATCCAGATAGGCAACTGCATTATAGACCGGCACAATAATGCTGACCAACGGCTGTTTCTCCATGTTGTTCCAATTCCTTTCTGTTCTGTATCCTTCCACGGTGGTTCTCCGCCACTGTGACTTTTTCTACCGTATTTCTTCTATTTTTGCGCAGCAAAGTCCTACTGTCAAGCATTTCTTCCCACAGAACAGCGCATTTTTCTCTTTCTTGATCTGTAAAAGGCGTTCTTTCGCCTGGCTTAAAAAAATCGATTTGCCAGCGACGCTTTTTTCTTTTATAATAGCAACCAGAGCTATGATACGATCACCGGCAAATGTAAGCTGTTCTCGGAGAGGGGGAAATCGGGTATGTACACCTGGGATGAACTGCAGATAAAAATCAAACAGTGCGACCGCTGCCCGCTGGCCCGGTCCCGCCAGCAGGCTGTGCCAGGCCGCGGCAATCGGAAAGCAAAAATCATGCTGGTGGCAGAAGCGCCCGGCAGCCAGGAGGATCAGCAGGGAATTCCTTTTGTGGGGCCTGCCGGCCGCGTGCTGGATCTGCTGCTGGCCTCGGTCCAACTGCGGCGGCAGGATGTTTACATGACCAATGTTGTCAAATGTCATCCGCCAGGCAATGGGGATCCAACGCCGGAGGCGCAGGAAGCCTGCCTGCCATTTCTGCGCTGCGAAACACTGCTGCTGCAGCCGCCCGTCATCGTCTGTTTGGGCCGGATCGCCGCCCAGCGGCTCATCGATCCCCAGTTTAAGATCAGTCGGCAGCACGGCAGCTGGGTACACCGGAAAGGCTACTGGATGACTGCCGTATACCATCCGGCGGCTATTTTGCGGGATCCGGCCCGGCTGGAAGATGCCAAACAGGATTTTCAGGCAGTGCTGGCCAAGCTGCGTGAGATCGAGGAGGCCCAGTATCCGCTATAAAACCTGATATAAAAAAGACGCTGCTTCCCCCCCCTTAAAATGAGTCGGAAAAACAGCGTCTTTCTGTTATGATCGGTTTCCGCAATATGCCTAAGCCTAACCGCCAGCTTTATGCAACAGACTGCCTTTATTCTGTTTCTAAATAGTCCAATGGATCGCAGGCTACGCCCTGCTGATAAACGGCAAAGCTCAGGCAAGGGCCAGTGGCCATACCCGTTCTTCCCACTGTGCCGATCTGCTGGCCGGCAGCCACACGCTGCCCCTGCTGCACGGTAAGATCCGCACAGTGCCGGTAATGGGTCGCTACTGCCGGATCGCCGTTATGGCTGATGATCACATAATTGCCCCACTGGGCATCCCAACCGGTCTGCTGCACGATACCATCGGCAGCAGCCAGCACAGCAGCTCCTTCCAGATCACGCCCGCCAATACAGATGTGGTCGCTTTTCCTCACTTCCCCGGTAACAGGATGCACCCGCTCACCAAAGGTTTCGGTGATGGCTGCCTGCGGCTGTCCACCGGCACCTTCTGCATCCGCAAGGAGCGCTGCGCTGTCAACAGGCCACAGTAACTGCTGTGTACCCTGACCGCTTTGCCCCGCCGCAGTGGCTGAAGTGGCAAAACACAGGCCGCAGCCTAACAGCAGCAAACAGGCAAGCACCATTGTAAATTTTTTATTCTGCTTTTGTTTCATGATGATCTGTATCCTTTCTTCCATGCAGCGATAGCCTGCAGCGCTGAAGGAACTGAACAGAGAAACGGTTCGAGCGGTTTGACTGGCCGCCTGCTGTAACAGCAGCATTGCATACTGACGTCGCTGCGGTTCTGGCAGACATGTCGCTGTTTTTTCATCGCAAAACAGCTCCAGATCCTGCCGGCAAAGGCCATGCATCAGCCAGACAAAGGGGTTGAACCAGTGGATGCTGCACAGTAACAGCAGAAACCAGTACCACAGCACATCCAGATGGCGTATGTGCTGCCATTCATGCAACAGCACCAGCTGTAGTTGTTCTTTCGCCAATGGCTGATGATCCGGCAGTAGAATGACCGGCCGCAGCAGCCCATACGTCAGCGGCGTTGTGGTCAGCTGACACCGCCGGATCTGATACGTCCGGCGCAAAGGATGGTCATTCTGCCACTGTATCACAAACGCGTCCTCCACCGGTAAAGATGCTGCGTACCAGCGCCGGCACTGCCAGTGGCTGCGCAGCAGATACAGCAGACAAAAAGCTGCGCCTGCCAGCCATAACCACAACAGCCAGGAGAATGCGGGCATCTGACTGGCAGACACCGGCCCTGGAGACACAACAGCAGTGTCCGTCCAGACAGGCAGGCCGACCGGCACCGCCTGCTTCAAGGAGGCTGCTGCCCACCTCTGCCACAAATTATAGATGCTGAACGGTGAGGCCAACGGTACGGGAAGCAGCAGGCGAAGCCCCGCCAGCAGCCATAAGCCCAGGTAACACTGCTGCGGCAACCGCCGCCCCGCTATCTTGCGCAGCAGCGCGATACAGCCGATCATCACCGTACCCATAAAACCTAGTTGT
>CAMFFG010000254.1 GCA_945949655.1 uncultured Peptococcaceae bacterium | reverse complement strand
TGGAGCTGCATGGAAGCGAGGTGAGCAACATGCTCTTATCAGAATGGAACATGGATGAAGCGTTGGAAGTAGCCAAAGAAGAAGGCATGGAGGAAGCCTTTGCCGATGGCTTTGCCGGTGGCGTGGAATATGGCCTGGAACAAGGCCTGGAACAAGGCATGGAACTTGGCGTAGCGCAGGGTGAAACAGCGGAGCGGGAGAAGAATATCCGGGCGTTAGAAGGCTTGCTGGAGCCCGGTGTCATTGCCGAAAAGTTTGAATTGCCACTGGACTATGTATTGAAAGTGATGAACCATGAGGCGGCCTATACCATGCAGGTGCGGGAGCCGGACGTGGAGTATGTTGCCGTGAAAAAACAGTAAAAGCGTAAGAAACAGGTCTGAGGGATCGGTGTGATTGTTCAGACCTGTTTTTAGTGTGTCCAGCATGGGCGAGATCTAACGGGTGGAAGTCCCGAGTGTACCCAGTGGTGGGAAGCGCATAGCTGAACAGCTTGAGGTGAATTAAGATGACGTTTAAAAAATTGTGTATTTGGAGTTTAATTGTTGTTATATTGTATTTCGGAAGTCACTATTATATTCAATTAAATCAGGAAAAACAGGTAACCAGTGCAGAGTTCCTAAATGAACAATGGGAAATTATGTTGCCACTAGAAAATGAAGAATTGTATTATAGAAGCGAATTCATATGGAAAGGCGAAGGGATCAGGTATTATATTTTACAGTATAATACAGAAAATCTGAGTAAATTATTTTCTCAAAATTCCTTTGAAAAAATATCCGAGTTGAATGTCAATTCTATTCTTGAGAGATTATATCCTCATTATGAAGGGTTGGATATACCGCTAACATATTTGCCAAACAGCAAAAATGGGGAATATTATTATTACAATAAAACGCAAGGTGACAATGATCAACTGCATATGTTTCTATGTAAAAATAGCATGTTAAACGAGTCAGAGAAAGAGAATTCGTTATTTATATTTGAAATACTCTATTAGATTTTCTGTGCGGTAGTCTATGCCCATCCGCATAGTTTGAAAATCTATTTAAAAAGTCCTGTGTCTTGTAGGATGGTGAAAAGTTCTCTTCAAATACAGCATTATTGCAATGGATATTCGTACAGATGGAACGACAGATCACCCAGCCCTGGATAGTGCATAGACATGGTGCCGGTGAACTGAAACCCCAGGCTCTGGTAAAGCTTTTCAGCTGGCAGATTGCCTTCTTCCACATCCAGGCGGACAGCTTTCTGCTGCCGGTCTCGGGCCCATTGCATGGCGTAAGCCACCAGCGCTCTGCCAAAGCCTCTGCCGCTGAAACGGGCGTGCACGCCCAGTGTATGGATGATGGTGACTTCTTCCGGTCTGGCGGTGACGCGCCACGATGCACTCTGGTAACCGTCGCTGTACTGGTGATTGAGGATCATGGCGGCAGCGATCTCTCCATCCTGCAGGCCGATATAAAGTGTTCCTTGGGCAATGGACTGCTGCAGATAAGCATCGGACGGGTAGATCTCTTTCTGCCAGCTTGGTTTATGCGGGGCTGTCTGCATGGCGTCGATCAGCGAATGATAAAAGGCGCGCACAGCGGTAAATTCCTGCTGCGTGGCGGTGCGGATCTGTAACATGGATAAACCTCCTTGGACTATGGGTATGGGTCATAAAAATGTTTGTGTAACAGCATTGTAGCACAGGCAAATGTGCGCTGCAACGGCAGAACGGTGCAAATGTTTTCCAGCTTGTATCACGCGATCCCGCCTGTGATATAAGGAGACAATTATGAAGTCAGATTACAGCCGGAGGCTGGATTGTATTTGCCGGAAAAAAACGATATAATAAATTATCCAGTGCGCCATTGCACTGCACGGAGGAAAAAGACAAAGAACGCCCATAGAAATGGGCGCCAATCGAAGAGGGAACATGATGAAAAAAATTATTCTTGCGGCACTGAGCGCCAAGTTTATCCATTCCAGTTTAGCCTTGCGCTATTTGAGCAGGTTCCAGGACAACCGGGAAAAGCATGATCTAAAGACCATGGAGTTTACCATTAACCAGCGGCTGGAGTTTATCGCCGATGAACTGTTTCGCCAGCAGCCCGATGTGATTTTATTTTCCTGCTATATCTGGAATGTGGAGATGCTGCGGCAGCTGTGTCCACTTTTAAAAAAGATTATGCCCGCTTGTATCATCGGGTTTGGCGGGCCGGCGGTCAGCTACGAGAGCGAGGCCTTTTTGCGGGATAACCCCGCGGTGGATCTGGTCATGCGGGTTGAGGGCGAGCTGATCTTTACCGAATATCTGGATCATCTGGACTATGGTGTGCCGCAGGCGCTGGCTGATATCCGGGGACTGACCTTCCGCCAGAATGGAGAAATCGTCTCTACGCTGCAGCAGGAGCCCCTGGACTTATCGCTGCTGCCCTTTCCCTATGAAGACGATTTCAGCGATGTACAGAATCAGATCATCTATTATGAATCACAGCGGGGATGCCCGTACAGCTGCGGTTACTGCCTGTCCTCCATCGAGAAGGGCGTGCGTTTTGTGCCGCTGGACAAGGTCTTGCCCGATCTGCAGAAATTTTTAGACCATAATATGCGGCAGGTAAAATTTATTGACCGCACCTTCAATTGCAAAAAAAGTCATGCCATGGCTATCTGGCGCTATCTGCATGAGCACGACAACGGTGTGACCAATTTTCATTTTGAGATCACTGCCGATCTGCTGGACCAGGACACCATTGACTTTTTAAAAACCGTGCGCAAAGGGCTGTTCCAGTTTGAGATCGGGGTGCAATCCACCAATCCGCAGACCATTGCCGCCATCAACCGCAATGTGGATTGGTGGATTGCACAGATCGGAAGAGCAC
>CAMFFG010000253.1 GCA_945949655.1 uncultured Peptococcaceae bacterium | reverse complement strand
TGGCGTTAAAGTTGGCGCCGTCATAGTAGTTCAGCCCGCCGGCCTGATGAATGATATCGGTGATCTCTAAAATATTGCTGTCAAAAATCCCTACGGTGTTTGGGTTGGTCAGCATCAGACCTGCTGTGTCCTCCCCAACACTGGCCCGCAGTGCATCCAGATCCACGCAGCCGTCCGGGCCGGATGGAATGGTCACAACGGTAAAGCCTGCCATGCTGGCGCTGGCCGGGTTGGTGCCATGAGCCGCATCAGGAATGATGATCTTGTTCCGTTTTTTGTCGCCCCGTGCTTCGTGATAAGACTTGATCAGCAACAGGCCGGTAAATTCACCGTGGGCACCGGCAGCCGGCTGGAAGGTGATATCGTCCATGCCAGTGGCTTCACACAGATACTGTTTTGCGGTGTCCAGCACCTGCTGGCAGCCCTGTACGGTATCGGCAGGCTGCAGCGGGTGAACACTGGTAAAGCCCGGCAGCGCCGCCATCTCTTCATCGATACGTGGATTATACTTCATGGTGCAGGAGCCCAGCGGATAGAACCCGTCATTCACGCCGTGGGCCCGTTTGGCCAGCGCGCTGTAATGGCGGCTGATCTCGGTTTCCGACAGTTCGGGCAGGCGCAATGGCTGTTCCCGCTGCAATTCTTCCGGCAGCTGTACTTCCGGCACATCGCAGGCCGGCAATAGATCGCAGCCCCGTCCAGGTCTGCTTTTTTCAAAAATCAGTTGCATGATGCACACACCTCCCCGATGATGGCAGCTGCCCGGTCAAGCTGCTCTTTGCTGACCACTTCGGTGACACACCAGAGAATGCCATCTTTTACCGGCAGACCGCCTAAAATATCTTCTGCTGCCAGCGCATCCAGCACCTTCTGAGCTGGTACCGGCAGTTCGGTTACAAATTCATGGAACCAGGCGCCCTGGTTTCGCACCTTCACGCCGGCGATCTCTTCCAGCTTCCGGGCAAAATAATGAGCTTTGGACATGGACTGTCCTGCTGCCTGCTTCAGACCTTCCGGCCCCATGGTGCTCATATATACCGCCGCGGTCAGAGCGCACAGCGCCTGGTTGGGGCACACATTGCTGGAGGCCTTTTCCCGGCGGATATGCTGTTCTCTGGCCTGCAGGGTCAGCACATAGGCACGGTTGCCATCCGCATCTTTTGTCTCGCCTACAATACGGCCCGGCAGTTTGCGGGTCATCGCGGCGGTAGCGGCCATAAAGCCCAGATACGGGCCACCGTAAGCCAGCGGCATACCCAGAGGCTGACCTTCGCCCACTACCACATCGGCACCGCAGGCGGCCGGTGTTTTCATCACAGCCAAGGCCATGGGGTTACAGCCCATAATATACTTGGCACCTGCCTGGTGAACGGCTTCGCCCAGTGCAGTGCAATCTTCCAGGTTGCCGTAGAAGTTCGGCTGCTGCACATAGAAGCAGCACACATCAGCGGTCAGGGCTTGTGCCAGTGCTTCGGCATCGGTGCGGCCGTCTTTTTCCGGCACAACCCGCAGCTCATAGCCTGCACCGTAGCAGTAGGTGCGCATGGTCGCCAGCACATCCGGATGGGTGGTAGCCGATACCAGCGCTACGGTCCGTTTGCGGTCCCGGCACATGGCAATGGCTTCCGCCGCAGCCGAAGCGCCGTCATACACGCTGGCATTGGAGGTATCCATACCGGTCAGATCACAGATCATGGTCTGATATTCAAAAATGGACTGCAGAATACCCTGGCTGATCTCGGCCTGATAGGGCGTGTAGGCGGTGAGGAATTCCTCCTTGGCGGGGATATACTTGACAATGCTGGGGATGTAGTGGTCGTAGGCACCGGCGCCGCGCAGAATTACGGGGAAGACCCGGTTCTTCGCAGCCATGGCGGACACAGCCTTTCCGACCTCCAGTTCGCTCATCCCGGCGGGGATGTTCAACGGATGATCCAGCAGAACCGAGTCGGGAACATTTTCATAGAAGGCAGCCACCGAATCGACACCGATGGCAGCCAGCATGTCCTGCTGTTCCCCTTTGGTGGATGGTATATACTGTCCCATAATTATTCTCCCTGTGCCACAAAGGCTTCGTATTCTGCTGCGCTCAACAGTTCTTCGGCATCGCCCACGTTTTCCACTTTGATCATCCATGCATCGTACGGGGTTTCGTTGATCATCTGCGGTGCATCCAGTAATTCTTCATTGATTTCTGCCACATCGCCGCTGACCGGGCTGAACACATCCGATACTGCCTTTACCGATTCCACATCGCCAAAGGCTTCGCCAGCTGTTACAGCGTCGCCAACTTCCGGCAGATTGACAAATACCAGATCGCCCAGTTCCTGCTGTGCATAGTCGGTCAGACCAACTGTTACGGTACCGTCTTCGTTTTCTTTTACCCATTCATGAGATTTGGTATATTTTAATCCTTCTAAAGTTGCCATTGTAACATCCTCCTGAAAAATTGATTTGTTTTATTGATTTATTTTTATTGTTTCTTTCTTGGTCTATTCTATGTGTGCTGCCCTCTGCAGCACCCTTTTCCTGGAACCCTGTCACAGGATCATGCAGAAACCACGCGGCTTATTTTTTCGGCCGTTTATAAAATGGCAACGGCACGATCTCGGCAGCCACTCTGCGTCCACGGATCTCGATTTCCACCTGGCTGCCCACTTCGCCGTAAGGCTTATCCAGCAGCGCCATGGCGATCGGCATCCCGACAAATGGGCAATGGGTGCCGGAGGTGGTCATACCGATCTGTTTGTCGCCTGCGTAAACCGGGCAGTGTTCCCGGGCAATACCGCGACCGGTCACCTTTAAGCCTACACGGCAGCGTTTTGGTTCGCCGGCTGCCACCATAGCAGCTTTGCCGATAAAATGTTGTTTGTCCAGGTTTACAAAGAA
>CAMFFG010000252.1 GCA_945949655.1 uncultured Peptococcaceae bacterium | reverse complement strand
TGACCACCGCCAAAAATATACACCCGACCGGCAGTCTGCAGCGGTTCGGCATAGTATTTCCGGCCTTCGTAAGTGACGATAGCGGTCTTGTTGGTCAGCGGAGACGGAAAGCCCATCTGGGACAATAGCTTGCGGTCGGCCAGTTGGGTCTGGCTGGCCCAACTGCCAGTATCGGTAATCTGGGTGATGAGCCAGCTGTCGGCATTCTGGTCCAGGGCCTGCAGGATCTGCTGCAATAATGGTGCTGTTTGGGGATCCTGGCTGTCGATATACTGAAAATAAACTTCCACATCGCCGCCGCAGACCATGCCCAGATCGGCTACCTGATTGGGGTGCAGCTTAAACTCGGTGGTGTAGGTCTGTTTGTTCCGGACAGATTCCCGGGCCATCTGCTGGGATCTGTATTCCAGCGCGCCGCCACCGATGGTGCCGATGGAGGTGCCGTCGGCAAAGACAGCCATTTTGGCGCCGGCTCCCCGCGGGGTGGACCCGGACCCGGCGATGATGGTGCAGAGCATACAATCCTGCTGCCGGTTGATGGTTTGCTGTACGGTGGAAAACAGAGATTTCATAAAAAACACCTCATTTCAAAAAGAAAAATTAAAAAAATTTTCAGTTTATTTTAGTTTGGTTTAGTTTGGTTTGGTTTTTTCTAAAAAGAATAAGTCTGGTTTTGACGGACTGGGAAGCAAGGAAAGTCCATTGTGAAAAAAAAATCCTTGTGATATACTGCTTATAGAACAGATTAGCCAGCAGGTTATACATGGGTGTGACACTGGTCTTCATCGGGACCGTGACCCATCAGATCATAAATGCGCCGGATGCTTTCTGCAGTGTAGAATATCATTTCCAATGGTTTTCCGTGCAGATCCTCGGCAGTCAGTTTGATGCCGTTGCCGTTTTCCTCTACATCAATGGGGAGCTGGCGGCGATACAGCAGGCCCGACGCTTCGTCGGTGAATTCTACCGTTGCTTCGTGGGCAGATAAATGACTGACAGGGCTTTGCCCGGCGGGCAGGCCATCAAAGAACCGGTTGACGGTTTCCATGCACTGGACACGCAGGGAAGCGGTCTCTTCCGGGGTCAGGTTCTGGGTATGCTGTCGCAGCAGCTGTTCTAACTGATTTGTGATGATTTCCATGAAGGAACGCTCCTTTCAGAACTTGCAGATGATTCTGCCTTCATTATATCGGATTGGCGTGCAAATGAAAAGCAAAATCACATCAAAAAATTGCATGAACTGGGGAAGCGGTTACAGATCTATTTTTTCTGCTATAAAAACGGGCTCCGTTTTATAGAGTATACATTTATTTTAATATTTGCAAAGGGGAGAGGCAAATGATTAAAAAAAGATTAACCATTAATGGTGTCAGCCGTACTGTATTCTGCGAAGCAGATGAAATGCTGGCCGATGTACTGAGAAAACGTCTCATGCTGACCGGCTGTAAAGTAGGCTGCCGCCAGGGCCAGTGCGGTGCCTGCAGCATCGTGCTGGACGGCAAAGTTGTTCGCTCCTGTATCACCAAAATGAGCCGCGTGGCTGATGATGCAGTGATCGAAACCATCGAAGGCATTGGTACTGCTGACGATCTGCATCCGCTGCAGGTGGCCTGGATGGCCCATGGCTGCGCACAGTGCGGTTTCTGCAGCCCGGGCTTTATTATGTCGGCGAAAGTGCTGCTGGAAGAAAACCCGTCTCCGACCAGAGAAGAAGTGAGAGACTGGTTCCACAAACATCGCAATCTGTGCCGCTGCACCGGTTACAAACCGCTGGTGGACGCTGTGATGGACGCTGCCAAAGTCATGCGCGGCGAAATGAAAAAAGAAGATCTGCTGTTCAAACAGGTAGACAACAACAGTATCGTGGGCAGCAAATATATCCGTCCATCTGCTGTGGCCAAAGTTACCGGTACCTGGGACTACGGTGCCGATATGATTCTGCAGATGCCGGAAGATACGCTGCATCTGGCACTGGCACAGGCTGAAGTACCACATGCGAAAATCATCAGCATCGATACTTCCGAAGCAGAAGCAATGCCAGGCGTTGTAAAGGTTATGACCTATAAGGATGTAAAAGGTAACAACCGCATTTCCGGTCTGATCACCTTCCCGACCAACAAAGGGGACGGCAACGAACGTCCGATTCTGAACGACGAAAAGATCTTCCAGATCGGTGACGCTTACGCCATCGTAGCTGCCGATACCGAAGCGCACGCACAGGCTGCAGCGAAGAAAGTGAAGATCGAACTGGAAATTCTGCCGGCTTACATGGACGCTTTGAGCGCTGCCGCTCCGGATGCCATCGAAATTCATCCTGGTACACCAAACGTTTATTTTGAAACCAACTGTATCAAAGGGGACGAAACAGCACCGATCATGGATAACCCGGACAATGTGGTTGTCAACATGAAAGGGTACTCCAGCCGTCAGCCGCATCTGCCGCTGGAACCGGACGTTGGGTTCGCTTATATGGATGAAGAAGGCGTGCTGAAAATTCATTCCAAATCCATCGGGATCCATCTGCATCATGGCATGATCTGCGCCGGTTTAGGCGTAGAACCGGACAAATGCCATCTGATCCAGAACCATGCCGGCGGTACCTTCGGGTACAAATTCAGCCCAACTATGGAAGCACTGCTGGGCGTGGCTGCAATGGCTACCGGCAGACCGGTTGCTTTAAATTACAATATGTATCAGACCCTGATTTACACCGGGAAACGGTCTCCAGTATTCATCGATGTGAAACTGGCTGCCGACAAGGAAGGGAACTTCCTGGCTTTAGAAGGCGAAAACTATCTGGATCATGGTCCATACTCCGAATTCGGTGACCTGGTAACACTGCGTCTGTCGCAGTTTATGGGCGCCGGCTATGATATCAAAAATATCCGCAACAAGAGC
>CAMFFG010000251.1 GCA_945949655.1 uncultured Peptococcaceae bacterium | reverse complement strand
AACAGCTGCGGCAAGGGGCTTTTAGGTGAGACAAATATATTTGGACTGAGAAATGACAAACTATTATACTTGAAGATGATATTTTGTGCTATAATAAAAGGCAATGAAACGCAAAGATATCTGACAACGCTGAGGTGAATCGAATGATAAAAACTGTTTTATTTGATCTGGACGGCACGCTGCTGAATATGGGTGAGAGTGCTTTTGAAAAGGAATATCTGCGGCGGATGGTGCTGTTTCTGGAACAGCGCTGTCCGGTGCATGGCAAGGCTTTGGTTAAAGCGGTCGGCTATGGAGCGGAGGCCATGAAAAAAAGTGATGGCACCAGACGCAATGCGCTCATTTTCTGGGAAGCCTTTGAACAGATGAGCGGAAAAACAAGAGAAGAGATGGAGCCAGTCATCACCCAGTATTACCAGACTGATTTCAGCCACATTGGCGACAGCTATATCCCCGATGCGGATATGCAGCAGGCGGTGCAGCTGCTGGAGCAGAAGGGGTATCAGCTGCTGGTGGCCACCACGCCCATTGTACCGCGCATTGCCAATGTGCAGCGGGTAGCCTGGAGCGGTCTGGGTGATATTGCCTGGAAGGATATCACCAGCTTTGAGGATTATAACTGGAGCAAACCGGATCTGCGCTATTATCGGCAGATCTGTGACCGGTTTGGTTTTGATCCGCAGAACTGTCTGATGGTGGGAGACAGTTTGCAGAAAGATTATCCAGCTACAGAGCTGGGCATGGATTTCTATCTGATTCTGAATGAGGATTCTCCCGAGGAAGAACGGCAGTTTACTGGAAAAAAAGGCACCAGATGGGATCTGCTGCAGTATGTACAGCAGCTGCCTGATTTAAAATAGAGCTGCCTGCGGGCAGGTGATACAAAAGACAGCAGAGGGAGGATGGGCATGCTGGACTTTTCCCATATTGAAACATATCGCGAGAATAACAGGATCGAGGCCAAAAAAGCGCTGGGTGGACTGCCGAAAAGTTTGTGGGAAACCTACTCGGCTTTTGCCAATACCATCGGAGGTATCATTCTGCTGGGCGTGGAGGAGTGGAAGGATCATTCTCTCCATCCGGTGAATCTGCCGGATCCGGACGCTCTGATTGCTGAATTCTGGGCCATTGCCAATGATCCTAAACGGGTCAGTGCCAATATTCTGTCAGACAGAAGTGTTGTTGTGGAAGAGATAGAAGGAAACCGCATTATTGTGATCATGGTTCCCCGGGCGCAGCGCTATGACCGGCCGGTGTTTCTGGATTGCAGTGCGATTTCGGGCAGCTACCGGCGCAACGGGGAAGGCGATTACCGGTGCAGCAGGGATGAGGTGGAAGCCATGCTGCGGGAGGCAGCCATCAGAACGAAGGATATGGCTGTGCTGGAATCTATGGACCTGCAGGTATTTGATTATGGCAGTGTGCATCGGTACCGGCTTCGCATGAAGCAGCATCGGCCCGGCCATGTGTGGGAGACCCTGGACGATACAGCATTTCTGCATCAGCTGGGCGCGGTCGGTTCTGGTGCTGATGGACAGCTGCACCCCACAGCAGCGGGGTTACTGCTGTTTGGTCGCGAAGCGGAGATCATCCGGGAATATCCCAATTATATGCTGGAGTATCAGAAGTTTGTCGGGGCGGATACGACGCACTGGGCAGAACGGATCGTCTCTTCTTCTGAAGACTGGAGTGGCAATCTGTACGATTTTTATATTCGCATCGGTCAGAAGCTGATGCAGGCGGTAGCGCTGTGCGGCGCAGGCAGCTCTGTTCTGAATGGTCTGCAGGAGGCTCTGGTCAATTGTCTGATGCATGCGGATTATGGCAGCAACCGGGGCATTGTGATCATTCAGAAACCGGATTGTATCACCTTTTCTAATCCCGGCACTTTTCATACTGATCTGACAGCGGCCCGCCGCGGTGGTATTTCGGAGCCGCGCAATGCCGGTCTTAGCCGTATGTTCCATCTGCTTGGCGATACTGGCTGGTTTGATGGCGGTATTTCCGGTATTTATCGTGTGTGGGCCCGACAGGGCTGGCGGGATCCGGTGCTTTCTGATCTGCGGGAACCGGAGCGGACAACGCTGACCCTTTCGCTGGAGAAAAGCGGCGATGCTCCACTATCTATGCAGCCGGTGGATCCTCGGGTGGCGGTGGTGGCCTATCTGACCGATCATATCTCAGCCTGCAGCAGGGATCTGGCCCGCACACTGGAACTGCCACTGCCCCAGGTGCGGCGTATTTTAAAGGAACTGGTAGCGACGGAGCTGGTGGTGGCTGAGGGAAGCGGCAGAAACCGGATCTATAAGCTGAAAGCGTGAGGAAAAGCTGATACAGCAACAGATCGAAAAGGAGATCTGTAAATGTAGTATCGAAACACAGAAAGACGGATTTTTGGACCGGCTGTCTTGACAGAATGATTCTGGTATGCTATATTGAGAAAATAATCCTATATTGTGTGACTGAGAAGGAGAAGAGTACGCTGGGCGAAAGCCAGAGCGAGCCGGGGATGGTGTAAGCCCGGTGCCGTGCACAGCGGAAGGGCGCTCTGGAGTCGCCATACACAAAGTGGGCATGCACAGGTATGCCAATCAGGGTGGAACCGCGGGAATGGATCTCTCGTCCCTGTCGTACAGACAGAGACGGGGGATTTTTTTATTTTATCAATACGCTTTGAGGAGTGAACATTGCGATGAACTTTCAGGAAATGATTTTGACATTGAACAGGTTCTGGGGCGAGCAGGGCTGTATTATTATGCAGCCTTACGATATCGAAAAAGGGGCCGGTACCATGAATCCGTCCACTTTTTTGCGGGCGCTGGGGCCGGAACCATGGAATGTGGCCTACATTGAACCGTGCCGTCGTCCGGCTGACGGAGATCGGAAGAGCGTCGTGTAGGGAAAGAGTGTA
>CAMFFG010000250.1 GCA_945949655.1 uncultured Peptococcaceae bacterium | reverse complement strand
AAACAGGACACAACCTTCGGTCAGTTATATGAACAGGCGGATGATGCACTTTACCAGGCAAAGAAAAACGGGCGGGGAAGAGCAGTCATTCTGTAAAGCAACCGTCGATTTGCATCCATGTCCGGACAGCTGAATGTCCGGGCTATTTTGCGTCGCTTCGTTCCGAGCAAGGGACTGCATCTCTTTCACCGCTCTGCGGTTATCCTCATAAGACAAAATGCGTGACCACGTTCGTCACGCATTTTGCATAGTTAACTGTCTTACGACCATCCCGCCAATCTGACGGCTTTTTTGTGTGCATTGGGGCGAAATTTCTGCAGAAAAGAAGGAGAATCCTTTTTCATTGCGAATATACATAAAATAAGGATGTTTTTATTGGGAATCGGGAGACTAAGGGAGGATGTATGTCTATGCTGATGCGGGAAGAGATTGAAAGCTGGGAGAGACAGCAGCTGTCACCAATGGCTACTTTGTCAGCGGAAAGTCTGGGCCGCTGCAGGCCAGAAGAACCTGATGAGATGCGGACCTGTTTTATGCGGGATCGGGACAGAATTATTCATTCTAAAGCGTTTCGCCGGCTGAACCAGAAAACGCAGGTCTATATCACGCCGTCCGGAGATCATTATCGCACACGGCTGACCCATACGCTGGAGGTCAATCAGATCGCAAAAACAATCGGTAAAGCTTTGCGTCTCAATGAGGATCTGATCGAGGCCATTGCCCTGGCACATGATGTAGGGCATACGCCATTTGCCCACACAGGAGAAGAGGTGCTGGACGAGCTGATGCCAGATGGTTTCCGGCACAATCAAAACAGTGTGCGGGTGCTGGAACGCATAGAACAGCACAAAGATCAGCCCGGACTGAATCTCTGTCAGGAAGTGCTGGATGGTGTGCTGTGCCACAGTGGGTATGGAACAGCCAAAAAAGGCGCTGCCACACTGGAGGGACAGATTATCCGCTTCAGTGATAAAATCGCCTATGTGCAGCATGACATTGACGACAGTATTCGGGCCGGGGTATTGCGGGAAGAGGATTTGCCGTCGGCCTATACGGCGGTACTGGGCCATAGCCATGGAGATCGTATCACGACGCTGGTAAGCGATCTGGTTCTGCATGCCCGCAGCATCATGGAACAGGCATCTAAAAAAGAGGACATTCAGCTGTGCTTTTCGCCGGAAGTAGATGCGGCGTTAAAGGGACTGCGCGCGTTTATGTTTGACCATGTGTATAAAGGGGATGTTTGTGCCATGGAGCGGGAACGGGCTGCTCTGGTGGTGCGGTATCTGTTTGAGCATTATTGTACCTATCCGGAACAGATGCCATCCCTGTATCAGCAGATTGTAGCTGTGGAAGGAACGAAACAGGGGGTCTGTGATTATATTTCAGGTATGTCTGATGCCTATTGTATTTCTGCATTTAAACAGATCACCATTCCCCGTTCTTTCATTCATGCCTTATAGGGTTATAAAAAAAATAGAAATAATTTATTTCCCGAAAAAAGAGGAAATTCTGTTTTTTTAGAGAATTATAAGCAAGATAAATGAATTTGGGTGATGATCATGTCTACTGGATACATACCGCAGGAGATTCTGGATGAAATTGTCGCCCGGTGCGATATCGTTTCTGTGGTGAATGAATATGTGCCGTTAAAACGGAAGGGAAGCAATTATCAGGGGCTTTGCCCTTTTCATAATGAAAAAACCCCTTCTTTTTCTGTTTCTCCGGCAAAACAGATCTTCCACTGTTTTGGCTGTGGCAAAGGCGGTAATGTGTTTCGGTTTATTATGGAAATTGAAGGTGTTTCTTTTCTGGAAGCAGTGGAAAAGCTGGCTGGACGGGCCGGTGTGAAATTACCGGAAAAAGAAATGACGGCGGCGCAGCGACATAAAATGGAGCAGCGCAAACGCTATTTACAGATCAATGACTTTGTGACCAGGTATTACCAGAAAATACTTCTGGAAACTGCACAGGGAAGACCCTACCGGGAATACCTCAAAAAGCGGCAGATCGAGGAAGAAACCATTCGAAAATTTCAATTGGGGGCTACGCCGGACGGCTGGGATGGTCTGTATCAGAATCTGAAAAATCGTGGTGTCAGGGAACAGGAAATGCTGGATCTGGGACTGATCAGTGCCACGCGCAAGACCGGAAAATATGTGGACAGGTTCCGGCAGAGACTGATGTTTCCCATTGGCGATGAGCGGGGAAACATAATTGCTTTTGGTGGCCGTATCATTGATAAAGAGTCCAGCCCGCAAAAATATCTCAATTCGCCGGATACGCCACTGTTTCATAAGAGTCGTAATCTTTACGGGCTTCATCTGGCCCGCAACAGTATTCGCAATGCCGATCAGGCTATTCTGGTTGAGGGATATATGGATGTGATCAGCTGTCATCAGTATGGCATTACCAATGCGGTAGCGCCGCTAGGTACTGCGTTCACGCCGGATCAGGGGCGTTTACTGATGCGCAACACCTATCAGATCGGCATTTCTTTCGATGGCGATGCAGCTGGCGTAAAAGCTACCATGCGTTGTCTGGATATTCTGTCGGAACTGGGCTGTACCGCCCGTGTCATTCAGATCCCGGATCAGGCTGACCCTGATGAATATTTAAAAAAATACGGAAAAGATGCTTTTGAACAGCTGATTGCCGATGGGCAGGAGCTGATTATGTATAAAATTGCCAGATATATGGAAACAACTAATACAGATACCATTGCAGGCAAAATGCATGTTGTAGCGCAGTTGTTACCGGATCTGCGCAGAATACAGAGCGCAGTGGCGCGGGAGACAGCAATACGTAAAATCAGTCTGCGTTTGCAGGTAAGTGAAACGGCTATTTGGGAGGAATTACGCCAGATCGCTCCAGCAACAGCAGAGCGGGTGAAAACAGACGTGGAATCCGTTGATTCT
>CAMFFG010000249.1 GCA_945949655.1 uncultured Peptococcaceae bacterium | reverse complement strand
CCATTTTTGTCGAAGTATTTTTTCACGATCATACGCAGTGCTTCGGCACGGAAGGTTGGACGGTACAGTTCGTTGCCTTTGGTAGCTTCAAAAATATGACAGGCATTGGAACAGGTATTACATTTTGCGCAGTATTCCATGGACAGGTTCAGGCCCTGCAGGATACCGCCGTTGCACTCTACAGACAGCATGCGTTCTACACCGCGCAGGAATTTCTGTACCAGTTCTTCTTCTTCTTCTTTGGTTTTTGGTCTTTCAAATGTATCGATAGCAATAAAACCATCCAGATGGCTGTTGTATTTTTCATTCCATTCTGGTTTCGGAGTCTTAAAGCCAGGTTCCATTTCTGGTTTATCAAAAGGTGCTGGCAACGTCATCAGGTCGTCGACCGTTAATTCGGTCAACTGATCGCACATAACACCCAGGTCACGAGGTCTTAACTCTTTCCCTTTAATCACGATAATTTCCTCCGTTTCTTATGTTATTTCTGTACAGGCGTTTCTGCTTCAACCGGGCCGTGCATATGAGGCGCTTCCCATTTTAAAGCGTTTGGATCTTTTGGTTTGTTGGCAGCGGCAATAATATTGGCTTCAACTTTGCTGCCAGGCATGTTTGGTGCATTATCCCAGATTACTTTGTGGAAGGTGTAGTACTTCCCAACATAGTGGCTCAGTTTGGTCAGTGGGATATAAATGCTGATGAAAGCCAGCATGATGATGAACAGAACCAGTACAGCCGGAACACTGCCATCATAGAAATTGCTTAATGGCTGGAAGGTGAACATAGCTCTGGCAATATTGCGACCAAATTCAAACTGCATATCGCCCAGCCAGTTTACCAGACCCAGGGCCGATGTAGCCAGCAGGATCACCAGGTTGAAATATTCCTGCGGTGTGGTGTAAACTTTGAATTCTCTCACAAAGAGACGTTTGCACAGTAAGCCGATGGTGCCGACAGTCATCAGAACACCGGCAATGATCCCGGCCAGGATGGTCAGGAAGGTTACGATACCGGTTAAGAAGCAGGCTGGCAGGAATGCGCCGATCAGAACCAGTACGCTCCAGGCGATTGCAGCGTATAAACCTAAATGTAACGAGTAGGACAGCCACCAGAAGCTATTCTGGTTGATAAATAATTTTTTGATGAACAGCATTTCTTCCAACATATCAATCAGTTCACGTTTCAGATTGTGTTGCCGTTCCTTTTCATACCATTTGTCTTCTTCCATGTAAGAACCGCCGTAGCGGAATTTTTCATCCGTTTCCAGTGGGATCGGATATAAATCCTGTCTGCCGTGCTGAGGTAATTTGCCATATTCCATAAATTTCTTTACAGTTAATCCAATGAATGCGATTAAGGCAACCCAGCAAATTAGAGTTAAAATCATACGAGTACCTCCTTGGTTGTTTTTTAATTTTTGATGTGCTTTCCGCCATAACAGTTTCCGTTTTGTCGCCTGATTCAGAACGAAACTGTTATCACAACTCCAGCGCAAAATCCTACTAAATATCATTATACCGAATTGCAGGGCAATTTCAAATCTTTTTTCCAATCCGACGGACTTTGACAATAAACATCTATTTCCCGAGGTATCAAGAAAAATTATAGTCTGGATAAGAATACCGGAAAATGCCGGTTTCTTTTAAAAAAGGACGGCTGCTTTCTCTGCGATTCATAGATCCTCAAAGAAACTTTGGGAAATTATTTGATAAACACAAAACAACATGATACAATAATTCTGAACTTGTAAATTCAATTGAGAGATATAATGCAAAACAGGGGGAGAACAACAAGATGAAGAAACTGACGAAAACACTTTTACTGACAGTGGCGTTATCGGCTGGACTATCCATGCCGGCCATGGCGGCCAATGTGCAGGCCACACTGCCTACCTTTCCGGTAACGTTAAACGGCACAGCCATCGACAACAGCTATCGGCAGTATCCGCTGCTGGTATACAACAACATTACCTATTTTCCCATGACTTATTATGACTGCCGGTTTTTAGGTGTGGAGACGGAATGGACGCAGGCCAATGGGCTGAAAATTGAGAAAGCCTCGCTGACCGGCGCTTACCATGCTGATAACAGCAACAAAAAGAATGGCAAAACAGCGACAGCCCAGGTGGCCACTGGCAAGATCACGGTCAATGGCAAAACCATCGCCAACAGTAAAGAGAAGTATCCGTTGCTGGTATACCGGGATGTGACCTATTTCCCATTGACCTGGCGCTTTGCGGTGGATGAATTCGGCTGGCAGTACAGCTATGACGATCAAAAGGGGTTGGTCATTGATGCGGGAGACACAAAGACCAGCAGTGTGACATTAAAGGATGCCCGTGTATATGAAGAAAGCACGGGTCTGAAATTCGATTTTGCCGCTGATGGACAGTATCTGTATTATGAAGGGAAAAAGGGGAATATCTATCGTCGCCCGCTGGCAGCATTACAGGATGATAAGCAGCGCAAGACCCTGCTGTCGCTGGATAAAACCTACACGACGGAGGATTATCCACAATGCGGTCTTCGGGAAGAAGGCGGCAGCGTTTATCTGCGCTATCACATGGGTGGTGCAACCATGGGAAGTGATTATCTGCAGCGATTGAGCGGAACGCCCAGCGAAAATCTGCTTACCTATCAGGCCGATTACTATAAAGATTTTGGTGATTTTCAGATTCGGATCCCAATTTCAGTCGTAGGTGGTCCCGGAGCCGAAAAACTGATCAGGAGCACACCCGATGGCACACAGCAGATCGGTGCCGATGGGTGGTATTATGTAGCTGGCGGTTATGGTGAAAACAGCTTCAGCGCTGGAGGCGGATGCGTGGATTACTGGAATGGTATGTTTTATAGTTTGGGATTTGCTGCGGACAGCGGCATGCTGAGCCATAGCTGCAGTATTGACCCAGTCAGTGGGAAAACAACGGTACTGAGCCA
>CAMFFG010000248.1 GCA_945949655.1 uncultured Peptococcaceae bacterium | reverse complement strand
GTTCCGGTACTGCTTTGTGTGGTGTTTTCCGCGAAGTTATGGGATTGCATCGCTTCACGGCATGTGGTGTGTATCAGAAAATCCACGCTGATAAGATTTACGACACGGTGTGAAGCGGCTTTCTCGAAAAGGTATTCTGTGTCTTGTGGGGCTGTACAGGACTGTTCCGACAGCGTTATATTTTGCGATGCAAAATCTGTTTTGGACAGAGGTCTGTTCCGTCAAAGACATCTTGAATTTGTTATCATAATACTATATAAGTCAGCTAATGGCAACATAAAAATACTTAAAATAATAATAAGAGAAAATTATTCTGCTATCCGGTTAATTTTTGTGCGGTGATCCATTGCCAATGGAACAAACTGAATTACAATAAAATAGAAAGCCAAATTGGCTGTCCGGCAAAAATAATTTGAAACTTTTTGAGGCTATGCGCAATCTAACCTTATGCAGCTGCAAAGGAGGTAACAAAAATGAGTCAGGATCAGGAAGCAATCATTGAAGCACAGCTGATTGCCGATTATCAGAAACTGTACCGGCTAGCCTACAGTTATGTGCACAATGAAGGTGATGCACTGGATATCGTGCAAGAATGTGCTTATAAAGCGATAAAAAACAGTAAATCTTTAAAAAATCCACAATATGCAGGAACATGGATCTATCGCATTGTAATCAATGAATCTATCAGTTTTTTGCGCAAATCGAAAAGGACAGAGCTTTCCCTATCGGAGCTGGATGGGGAGACGGAGGACAGTTACACCGATCTTGATCTGCGGCAGGCACTGGGAAAGCTGGAACCGCTGGATAAAACCGTGGTGGTGCTACGATTTTTTGAAGGCATGCAGCTGAATCAGATTGCGCAGACACTGGATGAGAATCTGAACACGGTGAAAAGTCGGTTGTATCGGTCGTTGAAAAAACTGAAATTGTCTCTGGAAGAGGAAGGAGAGGATTGCAGATGAATAGACAGGAGCAGATGGAAATGCTAAAACAGGAGTATCAGAAGATAGAGATACCGGGGCAGGCCCTGACCGCAGTGCAGCAGGGGATCCGGCAGGCACATCAGGAAAGCAGAAAGCCTGTGTACCGTTTTTATCCGGGAAGAATCGCGGCAGCTGCCGTGCTTGCCGTTGTCGCTGTGCTGAATCTGAGTCCGCAGGCGGCTATGGCAGTGGCCGATGTGCCGGTATTACAGAAGGTTGTACAGATCGTCACGCTGAATCGATATCAGGTTACGGAGGAAAGTCTCAATTATACAGCTAATGTGGAAACACCAGAGCTGTCGGCCAGCGGCGATGCCCAGCTGGAGAGCAGTGTTGGAGAGATCAATGCGGAGGTAGAAGCTTATGCGGATCAGATGATTGCCCAGTTTGAAAGAGAAATGGAACAGCAGGGCGGCGTGTATGGGCTGGATATCCTGTACAACGTGGTGACTGACACCGATGATTGGTTTACTCTGCAAATTACGACAGTAGAAACCATGGCCAGCGGTGCCGAAACACGGCGGTATTACAATCTGGATAAAACAACTGGCCGGTATGTGCAGCTGGCTGATCTGTTTCCGGAAGGGGTGGACTATGTCACAGTCATCAGCGATAATATCAGAGTGCAGATGAAGCAGCGCATGGCAGAGAATGAAGAACAGATCTATTTTATTGATAGCGATATGCCGGAGGATGATTTTCAGCAGATCGCTGCTGACCAGAGTTTTTACCGCAACCAGGATGGTGGGTTGGTGATTGTATTTAATGAATATGATGTGGCACCCGGCTATATGGGATGCCCGGAATTTGTCATTGATGCGCAGGTCATAGCAGCGTTGCAGCAGAGATAATACGGTTGCAGGATAATGCGTACTGTTTTTGCAGTACGATTTTTATCCTGCTGTTTTATTTATGAAAAATCTATTGACAAAACAGAAATATCTGCTATGCTATAAGTGTACTATTTGAAATAATACATATAATACAGGTGGGAGGAAGTGAAGCGATGATACTAATTGATTATAAAAGTCGAAAACCCATCTATGAGCAGATTATCGACAATATAAAAAGTCTGATCGTATCCGGTGTACTGCAGCGTGACGAACAACTACCATCCGTGCGGCAGCTGGCCCAGGAGCTGGCCATCAATCCCAATACCATTCAAAAGGCTTATGCTGAACTGGAACGGCAGGGCGTGCTGTATTCATTGAAAGGTAGAGGCAGCTTTGTGGGCAGCAGTTTGCAGGAACTGCGCACGGTGCAGCAGAAGGAGCTTTTGGGACAGCTGTCAGATCTCAGTGCTGAGCTGTGCAGTTTGCAGGTGCCGCAACAGGAGGTATGTGCGGTGGTACAACAGGTTTATGCAGAAGCGAAGGAGGGAACTGCCCATGATTGAGGTAAAAGAACTCAGCAAAAAATTTGACAACATACAGGCGTTACAGCAGGTATCGGCCATCATTCAGAAAGGCTCGATTTTTGGCCTGATTGGAAGCAACGGTGCCGGTAAATCCACCTTTTTACGGTTGCTGGCAGGTATTTACCGGCCTGATGCCGGAGAAATCCGCATCGATGGTCAGCCGGTCTATGAAAATGCAGCGCTGAAGCAGCATATTTTTTATATCTCTGATGACCAGTTTTATTTTCCCAACAGCAATATGGAGGAAATGGCAAATTATTATGCCGTAATCTATGAAAAATTCTCTTACGAAAAATTCCGCCATCTGACAGAGCTGTTTCGGTTAGATGGCCGTCGCAAGCTAAGCACATTCTCCAAAGGGATGCAAAAGCAGGCTCATATTATCCTGGCCTTATCCTGCCAGCCGGACTATCTGTTTTGCGATGAAACCTTCGACGGACTGGACCCGGTGATGCGGCAGGCCGTAAAACGGCTGCTGGCCGACGCCGAGGTGGAACAGCAGCTGACAAAGCCTCTTGAGGAACTTCTATTCACTTTCC
>CAMFFG010000247.1 GCA_945949655.1 uncultured Peptococcaceae bacterium | reverse complement strand
GAGGAAGAAGAAAAATTTAGGAAGATTAAAGAAAATGTTATGAAATATGGAGATATGAATGGTGACGATGAGATTGATATATCCGACATTGTTCAGCTACGAAATATCTGTGTAGAATAATTAAAAGGGGGATTTTAAAATGAAACGTAAATTATTAAGTATTATGTTAATTGCGATGCTCTTATTTACATTTATGCCTGTTGGTGCTTTTGCAGCAGAAGGTATTGATGTAGTCGTTGCAACTGTAAATGATGTAAAAGCAGGAGCAGAAAATGTGGAAGTAACAGTTTCCTTAGAAACAAACCCAGGTGTACAGGGCTTTCAATTTACAGTTGGTTATGATTCGAAACTGAGTCTTGTTGATTGCCAAGTTGATGATGAATTTGGAAAGTTAACATTTAAAAATGATAAAGTTATAGTAGATAACAACGCAGAAGTTTCAAAAACTTGTGAGATTGTAAGATTGTATTTTAATGTTGCAAGTGATGCAGTAGGTGAATATAAAATTTCTTTGGAAGATGCCAAATTTGTAAACAGTGATGGTGAAAAATATGATGTAAATTTAACAAACGGTGCTATCATTGTAATTGGTGCAGAAACGGAACCAAAACCAAGTACCTATACTGTAACTGTAAACGGTGGTAAAGCTACTCCACAAACTGCTGCAGAAAACGACACAGTAACAATCACTGCTGACGCAGCTCCAGAAGGCCAGGAATTTAATATATGGACTTGCGATGTGGATGTGCTCTTTGCTGATGCTCATGCAGAAGAAACAAACTTTAAGATGCCAGCAAAAGATGTAACTGTAACTGCGCACTACAAAGATAAAGATGAAGAAAAACCCGCTGTTGAAAAAGTTACCGTTAGCTTTGATGCTAATGGCGGTAGTGGTAACATGGCTGCTAAAACAGTAGAAAAAGGATCTCCTTATACTCTGCCAGCCTGTGGCTTTACTGCTCCAGCCGAAAAAAAATTTAAAGTATGGGAAGTAAACGGGACAGAATACAAAGCAGCAGATAAAATTACTGTAACAGCAGATACTACTGTAAAAGCAATCTGGGCTGCAGTTCCGAAATATGATGTTGTTGTTACCAATGGTACTGGTGATGGCAGTTATGAGGCTAGCCAGACTGTAACGATTACAGCTGACAGCAAATCCGGTTACACATTTAAAGAATGGACTGTAGTAAGTGGTGATGTAACCCCGAAAAACAAAGATGCCAAAACAACTACATTTGTGATGCCTGCAGAAGCTGTTGAAGTAGAAGCAACCTACACTAAAAATTCCTACAGCGGTGGCGGCGGTTCTTCCTCCGGCAGTGGTTCCAGCAGTTCCAGTGGTTCTGCAGTGGTGACAAAACCGGATACAACGATCATTCTGACCATTGACAAACTGGTTTCCACTGTAAACGGCCAGGAAATTATCTCTGACGTTGCGCCGATCATTGTGGACGGACGCACCTATACACCGGCTCGTTTTGTAGCAGAACAGCTGGGCGCTAAAGTAGACTGGAACGAAGAAACACAGCTGGTAACCGTAACCGGGAAAGATGGCGTTGTGATTGAACTGAGAATCGGTTCCAATGTAGCTCTGGTAAATGGGAAACCGATTCAGATGGATGCAGCAGCATTCACCTATACACCGGCTCGTTTTGTAGCAGAACAGCTGGGCGCTAAAGTAGACTGGGATGACACAACCCGTCAGGTAACCATTACAAAATAACGCAACAAAACTGAATCTGCAAGGATATAACAGGGTGTTGGTTTTTCCGGCACCCTATTGTGGCAGGTTCCTGTTTTAATTTTGCAAAAAGTGGAGGAGGAGAACCTTATGAAACTGCAAAAGAAAAAAGGGCTTGCATTGCTGGTTTTGCTGACCTTCCTGTTTACAACCCTGTTTTCCACCAATATCCTGGGTGGCATGCAGGTGGCGGAAGCTACCATGGATGAGGACTGCAGTGCAATTGCAGCGCGCATTACCGAGGATGATCTAGTCAGCCCCAAATGGTATGACCGCTTCTGTATCAACCATATCGATATTGCCGCCAACTTGCTGGCAACTGTATATGTGGATGGAAAACCCTATCAGGAAGTTGTTCAGCTGACACCGGCTGATGCTGCTAAAGTGGAAATTACAGCCCAGCGCAATGGAGCGCCGGTACTGTTTACCAAAAGCGATATCTCGGTAAACAGTCTGGATATGTACGGCAATGTGCAGATCCGTGTGGCAGGTATTTTTCCTATTGGCACCAAAGCCAATCCGGTGTGGTATACGGTGAAGATCACCAAAGATGTAACGGTAAACACCGGGTACAGTGTGACAACAGTGCCGGTAACCTTTGAAGTGACAACACACTACTGGGATCTGTACAATGCCTGCCCGGCACTGAATATGTTCCGGGCTGAATGGATGAAAGGCTTCTTTATCCTGGGCAGCGGGATCGATCTGTTTTTAGGGAAGGGATCTGCCGTTGCAGAACCAACCTGCGGGAGCCTGGAGATCCAGAAAACCGTGGAAGGAGCCGACCCTACTGGTAAAACCTATGTCTTTAATATCAGCAGAAATGGCAAACTGTATAAAACAGTTGAAATGAAAATGGACGGCAAAACAACCGTGAATGCGCTGCTGCATGTGCCATTTGGCACCTATACAGTGACCGAACGCGAAGGCGCGAAAATAGAAGGCTATACGTTAAGCGATGTTTCCTATAATCCGGAAGGCGGTACAGTAACTCTGGATGCAGCCAATCAGATCGTGCGGGTGCTTGTAACCAACACCTATCAGAAAAATGTAGTTCCAGACGCAGAAACCGACGCATCTTTTGCTATTGTAAAAGATAAAATCAGATTTATTGGCAACAACAAGGGTTAAACCGTGTCTGCTGGAAAACAGGAAGAACTGCGCAATCGGCTCTTTGGGTTTGATGTGGCCGCAGCAG
>CAMFFG010000246.1 GCA_945949655.1 uncultured Peptococcaceae bacterium | reverse complement strand
CGGTACCGTGCTGGGCGGCGTGATCGTGGACGGCGGCCGGTTTGACTGGAAACAGAACGATAAATTCCCGGGGCTGTCGCAGCCTAACGACTCCTATCACGGCATTGTATTTGCCGATGCCTGCGGCGCGGCAGCTTATGTTACCAAGATCCGCTGCACCCTGATGCGGGATCTGGGCGCTTGCCTGTCGCCGTTCCATTCCTTCCTGCTGCTGCAGGGGCTGGAAACCCTGTCGCTGCGGGTGGAACGCCATGTGGAAAATGCGCTGAAGGTAGTGGATTATCTGTCCAAACACGAAAAAGTGGCATGCGTGCACCATCCGTCGCTGGATAGCGGCCGGCAGAAAGAACTGTATGACAGCTATTTCCCCAACGGCGGCGGCTCCATCTTTACCTTTGAGATCAAAGGCGGCGCCCAGGCAGCCCAGAAATTTACCGAATCGCTGCATCTGTTTTCATTGCTGGCCAATGTGGCCGATGTGAAATCGCTGGTGATCCATCCGGCTTCCACCACTCACTCCCAGCTGTCCGAGGAAGACCTGCAGGCTTGCGGCATCTCGCCAGCTACCATCCGGCTGTCCATCGGCACCGAACATATTGACGACATCATAGCCGATCTGGAACCGGCTTTTGCGGTCATCTGAATGTTGCCGCAGATAAATTATGATAGACTCTGCTTTTCCCCTCAAGCGTAACTTATAAAAACAGGCGGCCTCCACTTTCACAACAACTGTGAAAGCGAAGGCCGCCTGTTTGTGCTGCATCCTGGCCAAAAACTGCGGGTCGGCTCAGGCAGTCGGTTTCCGTTTTGCGAAAACCGAGAACATGCCGCTGATCAGAAGCCCCAGCCCAACGCCCAGCATGCCGAAGGAACAGATAAATAAAATACCTGCTGCCACCATCCGTTTCATTTTCATCGCCGCCTCTCCAGAATATCCTCTTAATTGTTCATTATACGCAGAAACCGCACCGATGGCAAACAGAAAAAATGTGTATAGAACACAGAAACGCAGCCTTATTGTAAAAATTTGTTTCTTTGTTTGCAAATAGGCATTGACATTCCTGTAATGCATATGATAGTATGGTAAAAAAAGGAAAAAATATTTATAATTCTTTCAGAAGAAGATCAAACCAACAGGCAAAAACCAGAAAATCAGCATCAGAAAGAGAGGCGATCTCATGCAATCATTAAATCAGAACCTGTTTGCCCAGGTCAAAGCTGCGGTCTCTATGGAGGAGGGCGTGCGATTCTGCGGTCTGGAGGTTCCCCTGCGGGGCAATATGCGCTGTCCGTTTCACGATGACCACCAGCCCAGTCTGACCTTGTATCCCGATAACTACCACTGCTGGGGTTGCGGTGTCCGCGGCGACGTCATCGATTTTGTGGCCCGCTACAACCAGATCACGCCTTTGGAGGCAGCCCGCCGCCTGGCGGCCCATGCCGGGATCCCGGTGGAGCAACCGGCAGGCAGACGGGTCCTGCGCAAAAAGAAACCCGCCGAAGCTGCGGGCAATCGCACTGCCTTTACCGATGGGCCGTTAACCCTGTGCTGCGGCAGCTGGACTGCCGATGACACCGGCGTATACCGGGATGAAAAGCAGAAGGATGGTACCATGCGCCGCCTGACGGCCTGTGCGCACCCCATTTTACCGGTAAAGCGGCTGGTCAATGCCCACAGCGGCGAGGAAAAACTGCAGCTGGCCTTTCGGCGTGACGAGGCCTGGAAAACCATCACCGTGTCCTGTGAGGTCTGCTATAACCAGAAACAGGTCGTGTCGCTGGCCCGCTTTGGTGTGCTGGTCACCAGCGAGAATGCCCGTCATCTGGTGCGCTATCTGCACGATGTGGTAAGCAAAAGCCAGCAGTTGCTGCCCCGGGTGGAAAGCCTGAGTCAGCTGGGCTGGCATGGGGCACAGTTTTTCCCTTGCGCCAGCCAGTATGTGTGCGACACCACCCAGGAGTTTGAACATTTATACCGGCAGTTTCACACCGCTGGAGACCAGGATGTGTGGTACCACATGGCCATCGGTCTGCGCACAGCGCCGGGCAGTGTGCCCATCCGTGTGATGATGGCCGCGTCCCTGTCCAGTGTGCTGCTGGAGCCGCTGGGCGCGCTGCCCTACATTGTGCATCTGTGGGGACCGACTGGCACCGGCAAAACGGTGACCCTGCAGCTGGTCCAGAGCATCTGGGGTAATCCGGAAAGCGGTGCGCTGACCCGCACCATGAACATGACCGCCAACGCCATGGCCCGCACCGCCGCCTTTCTGCACAATCTGCCCTTTGCCGCCGACGAGCTGCAGCAGGTGGCCGGCTGTTCCAGTGATCTGGGCAGCATGGTGCTGTATCTCACCGAGGGCATGGATAAAAGCCGGGCCAGAGCCGAAGGCGGCATTGAGCGACTGATGACCTGGCGCAATGTGTTTCTGTTTACCGGCGAGCAGCCGCTTTTGAACCGCAGAGCAGGCAGCGGCGCCCACAATCGGGTGCTGGAGATCGAGGTGGATCAGAATCTGTATTCATCAGGCTATGAGGTGGCCAGCATACTGCGGGAGCATTACGGCTGGGCCGGGCCGCAGTTTATCCGGTATGTGCAGACACTGACGCCCCAGCGGCTGCGCCAGCGCTATCAGATGCTGCAGCGGCAGATCCTGGATGGCTGTGACACCAGCGAAAAACAGGCCGCCAGCATGGCCGCACTGCTTTTGGCCGATGATCTGGCCTGTGAGAGCATCTTCGCCGGTCTGGAACCGCTGCAGGTGGAGGAGGTAATCCCTTATCTGCAGCGCAGCAAAGAGATCGATGCCGCCGAGCAGGCCTTTGCCTGGTGCTGCGGATGGATCGCCAGCAATCCCGTGCGGTTTCAGCGGGACCAGTACGGCGAGCTGTGGGGCCGCATTGCCGATGACGGTAGCTATGCCATGGTCAATAAAAACATCCTGGC
>CAMFFG010000245.1 GCA_945949655.1 uncultured Peptococcaceae bacterium | reverse complement strand
TGGGCCGCGGGCTTCCCGCTGCGGTGGTTTCCTGCTCGATCAATGCGCAGACCGCCGAAGCCGTGCAGGATCTGTTTATGGCACCGGCCTTCCGTGTTTATACCAACGATGATCTGATCGGCGTGGAGATCGGCGGCGCCATCAAAAATATTATCGCCATCGCCACCGGCATTGCCATCGGGCTGGGCCTGGGCGACAACGCCCAGGCGGCACTTCTGACCCGCGGCATGGCCGAGATCACCCGGCTGGGTACCCATCTGGGCGCTGATCCCATGACATTTTCCGGGCTGACCGGCATCGGCGATCTGGTGGTGACCTGCACCAGCCGGCACAGCCGCAACCATCGCTGCGGTCTGGCTTTAGGCCAGGGCAAAAAGCTGGATCAGATCCTGGAGGAAATGGGCATGGTGGTGGAAGGGGTAAAAACCACCAGAGCCACTGTGGAGCTGGCCCGCCAGATGGGCATCTCCATGCCCATCGCCGAGATGATGTACCGGGTACTGTTTGAGGATTTCCCGGTGCAGCAGGCGGTAAGCGAGCTGATGTGCCGCAACAGAAAGAGTGAACGGGAAAAAGAAATGCTGGGCGTGTAGGCACCCGGCAGCAAAGGAAAGGTGATGACCATGCGCAGCAATCCACTGAGTAAAGGAATCCGGGCAGTCTGGAACATGAAAAAAAGTCTGCCGCTGACGGTTAATCTGATGCGCGACGCCAGGGTGGACCGCCTGAACAAGCTGATCTTTTTATTTGTAACCATCGGTTATCTGCTGTTCCCCTACGATTTTATTTTTGATTTCCCCATTTTCGGACAGCTGGACGATCTGGCCATTCTGCTGTATATGCTGAACTGGTTTATCAGCCGGGCGCCGGAAGCCGTGCTGAAAGAGTACGGCTGGGATGCGGAAAAGGCAGAAAAACAGAAGCGGAAAAAAGAAAAGAAGACCGTGCAGAAAAAAGCGGTACCGGCTAAGGCCGATGGCAGGCTGAAGAGCAGACTACGGCTGAAACGGACCGGATCCTGAACAGATTCTGAACGAAAGCCAGCCAGAACAAAGGATAACAGAACCAAACATAACAGAAGGTGAAAATTTTGATTATTGATTTGCAGAATGTCAGTTATCGGAAAAACGGAAAGACCATTCTGGAGGACATCAACTGGCAGGTGGAAGCCGGCGAGCACTGGATCATTCTGGGGCTGAACGGCTCCGGCAAGACCACGCTGCTCAATCTGATCAACGGCTATATTTTCCCGGCCTACGGCGGCAGCGCCAATGTGCTGGGCTATCAGTTCGGCAGCTGTCCCATCGCCGACCTGCGCAAACATATCGGCTGGATCAGCCATGCACTGTCCCAGAACATCCCCGTCTGCGACACGCCGCTGGAAATCATTTTAAGCGGTAAATTTGCCAGCATCGGTCTGTGGGACAAAGTATCGGATGAAGATATCCGCCAGGCCGAGGCGATCATGGAAAAGCTGGGTATCACAAAGCTCCGCGACCGCACCTACGGCAGTCTGTCCCAGGGGGAAAAACAGAAGGTGGTCATCGGCCGCGCGCTGATCAGCGACCCGGATATCATTATTTTTGACGAAGCCTGCAATGGTCTGGACATTTTTGCCAAAAAAGATCTGTATGAACTGATCGAAAAGCTGGCCCAGGACAAAAAGAGCATTTTCTTTGTCACCCACAACACCGACGAGATCCTACCCATCTTCAACAAGGCCCTGCTGATCCGAAACGGCAGGATTCATTCCAAAGGTGACCTGAAAGACGTGATCCAGCTGGAAAATCTGCAGGATTTCTACGGCTCCGATGTGGATGTGTTTGAGCGCAACGACCGCTTCTTCATCCACGCCAAATAAAAACGATCCGCAAACAAAAGAGAGGTATATCGGGAATCCCGATACACCTCTTTTCTGATTTACAGGCTTAAAACAGCGTCTGACCCGATGGAAGCGCCGGGCCGTGTCAGGCAAGCGGCACAAAACCGCCCATGACCTGTAACAGTTCCTCTTCTTATCTTACCATGCTTTGTGGTATAAAGCAATTTTTTTACGGCTCCAGCCACATTTTTTTATCCAGCGTGCGGTACTGGATGGCCTCGGCCAGGTGGTTCAGCTGAATCTCTGCGCTGCCGGCCAGATCGGCGATGGTGCGGGCCACTTTTAAGATGCGGCTGTGGGCCCGGGCGCTGAGCCCCAGCCTGTGAAAGGCCTGCTCCAAAAAGGCGCTGCCCGCCGCATCCAGCTGGCAGAACTGCTGGATCTGGGCCGGTGTCATAGCGCCGTTGTGGATGGTATCGCTTCCGGTAAAGCGCTCCGCCTGTACCCTGCGGGTCGCCACCACCCGTTTGCGTATGGTGGCCGAATCCTCCTCGGGGCTCTCTCGGTGCAGCTCCTGAAAACTGACCGGCACCACCTCCAGCTGCAGGTCAAACCGATCCAGCAGCGGGCCGGATATCTTACTGCGGTAGCGCTGCAGCTGCCCCGGCGTGCAGGTGCACTGCCGGGTGGGGTCGTTCAGATAGCCGCAGGGGCAGGGGTTCATGGAGGCCACCAGCAGAAACCGGCAGGGAAAGGTGACCTGGGCCTGCACCCGGGATACGGTGACCTTGCCGTCCTCCAGCGGCTGCCGCAGCGCCTCCAGCACCTCCCGGCGGTACTCGGGAAACTCATCCAGAAACAGCACGCCGTGATGGGACAGCGAAACCTCGCCGGGGTGGGGGATCCGCCCGCCGCCGATGATGCTGGCCGCCGAGGCGCTGTGGTGCGGCGAGCGGAAGGGACGCTCCAGCACCAGGGGCTGATTGGGCGGCAGAAGGCCGGCAATGCTGTAGATCTTGCTCAGCGACAGGCTCTCGGCAAAGGTGAAGGGCGGCAGAATACCGGGCAGCGCCTGGGACAGATCGGAAGAGCACACGTCTGAACTCCAGTCACCCGTCCCGA
>CAMFFG010000244.1 GCA_945949655.1 uncultured Peptococcaceae bacterium | reverse complement strand
ATCAGACGGCCCGGCGTAGCTACAATGATCTGCGGCCGGGCTTTTAATTCACGGATCTGACGGGTAATATCCTGACCGCCATATACCGCTACCGATTTCAGTCGCAGATATTTGCTCAGTTTTTTTATTTCTTTTTCCACCTGAATACACAATTCTCTGGTAGGAGTTAAAATCAGCACCTGTATGACAGGTTCGCTCTCAATCAGCTGCAGAAAAGGAATGGCAAAAGCTGCTGTTTTCCCTGTACCGGTCTGCGCCTGCCCAATGACATCCTGCCCGGTCAGGGCGATGGGAATGGCCTGCTCCTGAATCGGTGTTGCCTCTGTAAACCCCATATCCTGTATTGCTTTCAGAATTTCTTCTTTCAGATTTAATGCTTCAAAATTTAACATCAGATACCTCCTAGTATCTCTCTTTTCACGCTTGCGATGGAATCCTGCTCCATCGTATTTTGTTCAGGAAAAAAACACTATCTTTCAGTTTATATGAGTTGCCGAAAAAAAACAAATTTTTTTGCTTTAATATTATTTATACGATCTATTTATATTGAAATTTTTTGACTTTGCTTTCTGCGATCCTGTTTGCAGTGTGGTTTCCTCAAAACAGAGGATCTCTCTGCATCACAGAAACATTCTCTTTTTGTTTTTGGAGCTGCGCCATCTGCCCAGCCTGTTAAAAAATCAGTCTCTGCCGATGCACATAAATATTCTGCAACAACGCGATTCCCAGCATGTTTGTCAGCATAGAACTGCCTCCATAACTGACAAAGGGCAGCGGGATACCGGTAACCGGCATTAATCCCATCGTCATACCTGCATTTTCAAGAATATGAAACAGATACATACTTACGATTCCAGCTGCAATCAGTGCACCAGACGTGTGTTTGGACAGCATAGAGATACGCAGCCCGCGAAACAGCAGAAAGGCAAACAGTATCAATAATGTGCCGGCACCGATAAACCCCAGTTCCTCGGCAAACACGGCAAAGATAAAGTCTGTCCACTGCTCCGGCATGAAAGCGCCGGTACTCTGGCTGCCCATGTGCAGCCCTTCGCCCCAGAAACCGCCGTTGCCGATGGCAATTTTAGACTGCCATACATTGTACCCGGCCCCCTGCGGATCTATGCTGGAATCAAACAACACCAGAAAACGATTCAGCGCGTAGGGTTTCAGCGGACACCACCATCCCAGCTTCCACACACCCAGCAGATAAATGATCAGCGCTGCCGTACCGCCGCCAAACAGGCCAAGCAAGATCTTGCGGTTGGCGCCGGCAACAAACAGCATGCCGACCATGATAAAAATATAAACCAGTGAGCTGCCTAAATCAGGCTGCATCATCAAAAGCAGAACCGGGATGGCCATAAAAATAAAGCATGGCAACAGATCCCGGAATGTCTGCAGATTTTCCCGTCGGCTGGAAAGGAAATTGGCATAGCTGATGATCAGAAAGATTTTGCAGTATTCTGCCGGCTGAATACCGAAACCGCCAATCATAAACCAGCTGCGGGCCCCGCCCCGTACCGATCCAAACAGACTGACAGCCAGCAGAAACAGCAGTGAAAAAATATAAAGATGCTTGGCGTACTTCTGCAAAACAGTATAATCCAGTCTCAGACAGCCGAACACAATAACCGTGCCGGCTACAATCCAGATCAGCTGTTTGAGCACATAATTACTTTCCTTGCTGGCCGATGCACTGTCCAGCACAAACAAACCGGCTATGATAATTGCCGTTACAGTGAGCAAAAGTCCGTAATCTATTTTTGTTAGCAGTTTATAGAAATTTTTCATGTTCTGTTCTCTCCGCTGTGCAGAGCGCTCCTTTCTCTTCTGTCTGATAGGTTTTTTGTCTTTCTTGTCAAAATAAAGACAGGGCTACCCAGTCAGTCTGCTTGTCTTCGTTCCACACCGCTTCCTGCGATAGCCCTTCTCGCTTTTATTCTACTCCTGTGTTGCGCTTCACACCTGCCACCGGAATGTTTACCTCCAGCATCGTCATATTATCCTGCTCTGCCATCTGCACTTCCAGTGTAGTTTCGTCAAAATCCATATATTTTGAGATCACTTCCACCAGATCCCGCCGCAGATTGTCCATCATGGCAGGAGATAAACTGGCCCGGTCATGAATCAGCACCAGCTTCAAACGATCCTTAGCCAGCTCCTTGCTGGCTTTCTCTCCGCCAAACAGTCTTTGTAAAAAACTTGCCATGCTACGTCCTCCTAATTCCCTTTGAATAGCTTCAGCAATTTGGAGAAAAACCCTTCTTCCACATCCAGATTCATCAGCGGCACATCATTTCCCAACAGACGCTGCACAATATTGCGATAAGCCTGCCCTGCTCTGGACTGCTGATCCAGCACGGTCGGTTCCCCTTTATTTGTTGAAATGACAATACTGTCATCGTCCGGGATCACACCCAAGAGCTTAATTGCCAGAATCTCCAGGATATCATCCACACTCATCATATCGCCCTGCCGTACCATATTTGGACGCACCCGATTCAGCACAAGCTGCGGATCGCCCAATCCGTTGGCCTCTAACAGCCCGATGATCCGGTCGGCATCCCGCACAGCAGAAACTTCCGGATTGGTCACTACAATGGCGCGGTCTGCACCGGCAATGGCATTTTTAAATCCCTGCTCGATCCCAGCCGGACAATCCACAATCACATAATCTACTTCCTGTTTCAGTTCGGAACAGATGGCACGCACCTGTTCCTCAGTAACTGCAGTTTTATCTTTGGTCTGGGCAGCAGGAATCAGATATAAATCTGGAAACCGTTTGTCCTTGATCATCCCCTGTTTCAGCTTACAACGTCCCTGTGCAATATCAACGATGTCATACACGATACGATTCTCTAATCCCATTACCACATCCAGATTACGCAAACCGATATCTGTATCCATCAGAACAACTTTTTTACCCTGGGCCGCCAGCCCGGTCCCA
>CAMFFG010000243.1 GCA_945949655.1 uncultured Peptococcaceae bacterium | reverse complement strand
ATGGATTATTCTTTTCGGCTAAAATAAATGTTGCACTTGCTATTGCAATTTAGATTTTTTTATGAAATAGAATCAAACATAAAAGTTATCAACAGAACATGCTATCCCACCTGTGGATAATGTGGATAACTTGCTTGAAATCCCATGGTTGGCGGAACTGTTGTCCCCATATTATGTGGACAATCCGTAAACAGTCTTACTGGAGTTCCGCTTCGGAGAAAAATTTTTTCTGTTTCAAAAACTGATCTGCCCGCTGGCCAGTGTAAGGCCACAGATCTCCACAGCGCCGTGCCGGTGTAATTCCTGCGCACACTGCAGCAGTGTACTGCCCGTGGTAAACACATCATCTACCAGCACGATCCGTTTACTCGCCACGGCTTGGCCAGGCCGCAGTGCAAAAGCGTGCTCCAGATTTTTTAACCGCTGGCTGCGGCTCAGCCCGGTCTGGTGAGGCGTATCCCGCACCCGCATTAAACAGTCCTGCCAGGCAATACCGCTTTTTTCCGACAGTTCCTTCGCCAACAGCGCACTCTGGTTATAGCCCCGCTCCCGTAGCCGGTTTTTATGCAGCGGTACCGGGACGATCAGATCTATCTCCGCAGGCAGTACCGGTGCCAATTCTGCTGCCAGCGCAGCAGCCAGCCAAGGCATATTGCGAAACTTAAAATCCAGAATCACCTGCTGCCAGCCGTCCTGATAAGGCCATACCGCCAGATTTCCAACCAGATAAGCAGGCCACTGCCGGCAGCTGCTGCAGCCTGTCCCCTGCACACCAAAACTGTGACAGCGCTGACACTGCCCATACAGACTGCGTCTGCGCAATGCCTCTGCCCGGCAGGTATCACAGACCTGCAATCGTTCCTGCTTTTTTAAGCAGACCGGACATACTTCCGGCAAGGGAAAACAGATATCATAAAGTTTCTGCAGTAATTTCATTATATAGTATACTCCTTTTTTCCCATTGCAGCCCCAACCCCTTGCCCTTTTGTGGCATGAACAAAACCGGCACAAACAGCAGCAACATGGGTTCCACATCCACCGCTCCAAAGGATTGGCAGAGCTAGCATCTTGCCTCTAGCTGGCACTGTGCTTTGCCTTTTCTGCTGCAACTTGAACTTTCCCTTGCTTTCCTGTCTGTCTTTTCCAGACCGGGTCTGTCACGCTGGGAAAGCCTGCGGAATACTCCATCTTGATGCAGAATTCTGACAAACATACCTCCAGTTGTTATAAAAGTTCATGCGAAATTTTACTGTGTTGTAAAAATAGTCTTGCAAAAAACAAACAAATGTTTTATTATAAGTACAAACAAGCATTCTATTTTCTCTGCTGTCCTGCCATGCAACCATCGGCAGCAGCCTAATCTTTTTACAGGAGTCTGGCTATGAATTTAATGGAAAAACTGACAATCCTGGCCGATGCCGCTAAATATGATGTATCCTGTTCCTCCTCCGGCTCTACTCGTCAGGGGCCAAAAGGCTCTCTGGGTTCCGCCGCCAGGGCCGGTATCTGCCATTCCTTCAGTGCCGATGGGCGCTGTATCTCGTTATTGAAAATTCTAATGACCAACAACTGTATTTATGACTGTGCCTACTGTCTGAACCGTCGCTCCAACGATAAATCCCGCGCTGCTTTTACGGTGGATGAGATCGTACAGCTGACCATGGATTTTTACCGGCGCAACTATATTGAAGGATTATTCCTCAGTTCCGCCATCATCGGCTCGCCGGATTACACCATGGAGTTATTGGTGCAGGTGGTGGAAAAGCTGCGCTATGAGCAGAATTTTCACGGCTACATTCATTTAAAAGGCATTCCCGGCGCCAGTCCGTTACTGATTCAGCGGGCCGGCCTGGTGGCAGACCGGCTCAGCGTCAATATGGAGCTGCCTTCCGAGCAATCGCTGAATCTGCTTGCGCCAGACAAGAAAAAACAGAGTATTCTACTGCCCATGCAGCAGATCCGCCAAGGCATTGTGCAGCATAAGCAGGAACAGGCCCTGTTCCCTAAAGCGCCGTCTTTCGTGCCGGCAGGTCAGACCACCCAGATGATCGTGGGCGCTTCCGGAGAAAATGATCTGCAGATTCTGCGACTTTCAGCGGCGCTGTATCAGAAATTTTCCATGAAGCGGGTCTATTTTTCTGCCTATGTGCCGGTCAATGAAGATGCCAGGCTGCCACAGATCGCTCAGCCGCCCATGCTGCGGGAAAACCGGCTGTATCAGGCCGACTGGCTCATGCGGTTTTACGGCTTTGAGGCCAGTGAATTGCTGGATGAGACGAATCCCAATTTCGACCCGGACTACGACCCTACAGTCATCTGGGCCGTCCGGCATCCGGAGCAGTTTCCAAAAGAGATTAACACCGCATCCTATCAGCAGCTGCTGCGGGTGCCCGGTATCGGTGTGCGCTCCGCCCGCCGCATCGTCAGTGCCCGCAAAACAGCCCGGCTGGATTTTGAAGATCTGCTGCGCATGCATGTATCGCTGAAACGGGCCCAGTATTTTATCACCTGCAAGGGAAAATACTATAATGTCCAGAATCCCCAGCCACAGATGATTCTGCAGGCGCTGAAGCCACAGGCGCGCTCGCCCTACCAGCAGCTCACCTTGTTTCCGGATCAGCCTGCAGCACCCCAATCCCCTGTGGAAGTGTTGGATAAAACCACCTATTTTCCAAAAACAGCTTCTGCCACGGCCAATCACAGCGATCTGCTGCCATTTTTCTAAATATCTTTTATCTGTCATGCCAGCCAGCTGCAAATCATTGGCAGCGCAGCATTTCCGCATCATTGGAAAGGAGACAGCCCATGCACACCTATTTATATGACGGCAGCTTTGACGGTCTATTGACTGCTTATTTTTACGCCTATCGGGATACCGATATGTATGACATCTGCCGGCAGAGTACCTATCAGCCCGACTTATTGAGTCAGCCCACGGTTATAACCACACAGACCGAT
>CAMFFG010000242.1 GCA_945949655.1 uncultured Peptococcaceae bacterium | reverse complement strand
AATCATAATCTGTATTGTCCTGGATCCAGTGATAGATTTCATATATCTTCTGGTAATCAGACATTTCCGGCCGAATTATATCATGCAAAATATCATCTGCCTTTTGCTGCATTATTAAGTCACTATTGCTCACTACTCCAAAGCCATACAGCAGCTTTGTGGTAGGTCGCCACTCATACCGGACTGTCCAGGTTGTACCGGAGCCTGCCTGCTCCCACTCATACCACCAGGCCAATATCTCCTGGTTGTTCTCACAAGTGTTTATGACTTCCTGGACAACAGTATCAATATCGCTTTCTGTGTAAAAGCTTATCATCTCCAGATGCTCTGCGTAGACCTTTTCAGGGATGATATCCGCATGGGCCGGAACAGCCATGAGTAACCAGACCAGCAATGTAATCATAATCTTTTTCATATCTACACCCCGATTTCGACCAGCAAATTACAGCCACTCAAAGCAGGTAATCCACTCAGCGTTCCGCTGGAACTAAGGCTCCATGTTACACTTGTTTTGCTGGGACTGCCCCATGCCCCCGATTTGTAGTATCCATCACCGCAAAAGGCGTAAACTGTTGTACTGTAGCCGCTTGAATAATATCCATAGCCCCATACCTTAATAGTTCCGCTGCCTTGAAATCTGATTGTATTGGAAGTGCTTGTAATATGGTACGCTTCGCAGTTGTTATCACTACTGCCACCCGTTGAATCAATATCTACAGTAACAGCACTGTAACCGTCTGCTCCTTCGTCCGCCGCATTGTATGTTCCGTTTTCAGTAATTGTTTTTTCAATTAATTTTGGTGTAGAACCACCAGAGCAAACATGGGTTCCCGTGATCGGTTCACCTTTGGCATTATGTGCCGTTATGCCTTTCGTCAGCGTGTCTTCTGTCACAGTATCACCGGTCAGGTCTATCAGCACTTTACCACCATATTCCACTTTATTTACGCCCACAACGCATCACCCTATCCAATCGTTACAGTAGTACCGCCAGCAGAGTTTGGCGATTCTGCGTAAGGGATTGCCCCAACTGTAACCTGTGATAAACAGTTGTATCCTGCATCGGCTGTAACCACCTGTTCTTCTGTAGATGGCGTGACTGTTTTGGATTGCGGCTTCATGCCTTCGCTTCCGCTCATTTCACCGTCTACGCCCAGAATACTAATACCCTCGCGAATATTAGCCGGAATAATTTTTGCTTTTTCTGCATCATCAATCCCTACGGTACCGCTGCCATCATGATATCCCAGTGGCACGGTGTAAACCCCTTCTTTCGTTGAAATTCTGCCTGCCACAGCGCCATTATTCGGCATAGTACCGGTAAGTTTCGCACCTCTTGCGTAGAATGTCTTATCTTTCAGCACCTCTGCCACAGCGGCAGTTGCATCTGTCGTATCTGAATCAAATGTACATGTGCCTTCTATCGGCTCCCCGTCCTTGCCGTGCGCTGTGAATCCTTCCAGCAGCTTGTCCGCTGTCACGGTGTCGCTGGTCAGGTCCATCAGCACTTTACCGCCGTAAATAATTTTACTGTTCCCCATTGATCATTACCTCACTTCCTATGTAGACGGTATCCCCGCCTGCACTGTTCGATGTTTCATAGTACGGTATTTCTTTCACTACGATATCCTCCAGCAAAAGCTTTTCCGCAGTTTCCAACACAGTTTGCCGCTCGGCCAGCGGTATCACAACATGCTCCCCTTTATACACAGGAGCATCATTGTAAACCGCAACGCACTTTCCTACTTTAACCTGCACTGCTTCCTCACAGCCAGAGCTTACCTTTATAGTCTCCTGCGGATTTACCGTGATCTTGACTTTGCAGCATGCCATACCATCACTCCTCGCTGAAAAGCGTCGGATTCATTGCCAGCTCTACAATATTTGTTTCCGGCTGATTGTCTGTATCATTCAGCGTGATCCTGGTGTCCAGGTAAAACGATTTGCCGCTGGAAAACCGGTAGGTCTCCTCCTGGCTCCAGGGAATCAGTATAATATTTTCTGTACCTTTCCTTTTTGTATCACCCGGGTATGTTGCTGTTTTCAGTGCAGTGTCACTGGAATTTCCCTTCTGCTTGAAAAGAAATTCAATCTTCTTTACCGTATCCAGGTCAATATCGAATTCCACCGCCATGGTAAACCTCAATCCCTGCTTCATGCTCTGCTCCCTCCTCCTATGAATAAACGCTATGATCGTGATTTGCAGGATCCTTCCCCGCAACGTCATTGTTCATGGTGTCTAATTCTTCTGTCAGCTTTGTTCGTGTAACACATTATTTATGTGTGTATAAAATATTTACTGTAATAGCTTCCAGCGGAAGATTCTTTGCATAAACACGAATATACCCGTCAAAACATTCCGCCTTGAATCCGCGAACAGATATATCAGCCTCAGCAAATACAGCAGCAGAATTTCCAACTGTTGAATCTGATACAGTTACATCTTTATAAAATCTTTTATCATAAGCTGTTCCCCAGTCGCCAGCTACAGACCAGTTGCCTTTGTAGTCACCTGCATAGTTAGTTCTTGTCGCTTCTTGCGCAATTATTTGCCTAATATACGTTGCATCTCTTGAATTAACAGCGCCATCACCATTAACATCCGCTAAAGCCATAGCTAAACTATCTGTATCAAGAATTGTTTCATACCCTGTAACGTGTTGAGTAATAATTTCTTTATCTTCTTCTGTAAGTTCTCCATCCTGGTCTACATCACCATACATTAATCCTTCTGGTAATGTCACAGATATAACAGTACCTTCCACAATGTTTGCTACATTGTTAGCCATTGCCTGGAATGTCGCATCGGTTGCCGTAGTAACCCCTTTTGCAGTGATAGCATTGGCAACCAGTTTCTTGCCATCACTGACAGATTTTTTTACTTCTTCGATATCATTATAGTCAGCCTTCTTTTCCCAGTCGTAGAAGGTAAATGTGCTGTTTTCTATCTTGGCTGAAC
>CAMFFG010000241.1 GCA_945949655.1 uncultured Peptococcaceae bacterium | reverse complement strand
GCTGGGTGGTCTGCTTCTGTTCCCTCGGTTGCTTTAACTGCTGCAGCCATTCCGGAAGATTCACCTTTATCTCCTGCTTCGATGCTTTCTGCTGCTGGGTGGTCTGCTTCTGTTCCCTCGGTTGCTTTAACTGCTGCAGCCATTCCGGGAGATTTACCTTTATTTCTTGCTTAGATGCCTTCTGCTTCGTTTCATACTCGGTTAATCGCATTTTTGACTCATCTTCTGTAGTACCGCTCAATGCAAAAAGAATGTTCTTAAGCCATTGGGGTGGATCGTCATTCAGAATCCTGTCAATCAGTTCGATAATGGAGGCCAGACCATCCGCAATAGTGCCGACCACAGTATCTACACCAAGTAGTACATTTTCAAGAACAGTGAATCCTGTCTTATCCTTTACGGTTTCATTGAGATTTTTCCACTTTTCTCCCAGCGTATCAAATAAACTACCTGTATTTTTCAAAAGCTTCTGAATATTCTGCATGCTTTTACTGCCAAAATCCATGCTGTCTAATTTAGACCATGTATCTCCCAGAAGGCTCTTCCCACCGCGCTGCCAGGTATAAAAATCATCTAAAAGCAACAGAATCGTACCGATAGAAGCAATCATCAGTGTAAAAGGGTTAAGGGCTGCAAAGCCCAATGCAGATAGTATTGCCATGACCAGTTTGATTTCAGATGGCAGCTGCTGAATCATACGAAGCAAATCTTCACCGGCCTCTACGCCAGCTAAAGCCAGCCGAATAATCCAGGAAAGCATCTTCGCGATTTTCTCTCCCCATTCTTCCAGCATGCTCCGACCGTTATCATTGATACTTTTTAATTTTTCTTTGATCTGCGCCATAGGAAAAGCTAGATATTTACTCAAATAATAAGCTACATAACGGCTTCCATAGCTCATTAACAGCTGAAAACGCTGAAATTCAAACTGGAATTCCCGCAGTTCCCGTAATCCTTTATCGATTTCTGTGCCACCTTCCAGATTGTAGGCATCAGCACGAAGTTTGAAGAACCGCTCCCGCAATTCTGGATTTGCTGCCACATCATAAATACTGTCCATGCTTTCGCCCATTGCCTTTAAGGTATACTGCAGACTGCGAGCATTGGTTTCCGTCATCCACATACGCCGGGCAAATTTTTCAGTCTCCAGATCAGCCTGTGCTACACCGGATACATAAGCTGCTATGCCAGCGGCAATACCAGATAACGCTGTCACCGTGACTTTAGCGCCTTTGCTCATATTCCGGCCAATACCTTCCGCCACTTTTTCGGCTTTCTTTTCAAAGGATTCCAATTTGTCGGTTGCAGCTTTATATTTCTGATCATCCACAGAAAATCCAAGACTGATCAGATATTCTTTCAGTATATTTCCGCTCATTAGCTACTCGCCCCCTCACGGTGTCTGATGTATTCTGTGATCATCTGTTCGTTTGCACTCTTTACGGCCATCATTTCGTGGATATCTGCCAAATCATCCAGTGTGTATGTTCCATCCCACAGTTCATGCTGCTTCCAGTATCCTGCAATTACAGGGCTGAAAAGGTATTCGCTGACATTTGCTGTTCTTGTAAGAAAGCTTCCGATTTCTGCATGAAAGTCTCTGGTTCCTCCATGGTGATACCCAGTCTGGACAGGAGTGCGGTAAAAAAATCTGCATACTGAAACTCCACGACTTTTACCAATAATTCGCCAAACAGCAGCATATTATCCTCAAGATCTTCCACCTGAAAATTGCCCTGATTGTCTACCACCGGAACCCATCCGCTTTTTAACTGCTCACTGACCGCTGCCAGCAACTTTAACTGCAGCAATTCCATTTCTTCCATGCTCATCATCTGACGACCTGGCAAAGAGGTTAAATTCAACGGCAAAAAATCCTGCAGCTCATTCAACAGGAGATCCGTTGGCACAGCTTTTGTCATGATTTCTACTAAAATGGCATAGGATCTGGCCGCTGGAAGTTTTTTCAGCTGAAAGGTTCTGCCATCCATGGTGACTTCTTTTATGCGTTCTCTCATGTTCTGTCCTCCTATGCCACATTCTGCTGACAGTCTGCAATCATAATACTATAACTGTTCTGTTGGCCCTGCGCTGCATAATTTCGGTCAGGAAGCTTCTGAAAGGCCATTTCTTTCATTACAATCTGCTCATGGGTAGTCGGGCTGAGTAGCATCCCTGTTATCTGGGCCCATTCAATAGTAGGCGCCGTTTCCAGATAGTTATACCACTTAAGCAATGTCTGATTGGCTTCTGAATCCTGCTGCAGCTGCAATGTAGCGGTAGCAGAACGGTCTTTGATTTTGCTGATCAGCACACGACCATCTGATCCTGCATCCATCGTTGTTCTGTCATTTCTCATGCTGATGGAAATGGAACCAAGACCACTCCCCATTAAGTTCAAAACGCCTAAAGATGGATGTCTAAGTATTAATGTGCAGTCCGTAAAAGAATATACGCTCATCTCATTTTCCTCCTAACGATCTACAACTATGCCAATGGTCACGCTCTCGATAGCGCCGGCAGTTTTAATACAGCAATAAATGGGAGGTGCCAGTCTGGCATCCCGATCCGCTTTAGATTGACTGTTGATATCTTCCGCCAGAATTAAATAGCCCTTACTTAACGTATCCCCTGCTTCCAGCGTAAGCACTTTTCTGCCATTCCAAACACCTGGAGCCAGATATCCTTTTGTGACCATTTCCTCGCATGGATCTGTTACAGCACTGACCAAAATATCAACCCCGGCCTGTGTCTGTGCCACTTTCGGAAGACCGGTCAGCTGGTCCATAACAGAAAGTTCAATGCTGTTTACCAGCATATCCAGATAAAGCACATCGTCAAAACTAATGCCATTGGCCATTTTCCCACTGCGCAGCACCGTATAGTAGTATCCCTGAGATACATATACATTACCGTTCGCATCCAGAATATTTTTCAACATTGTGCTGTCGATGTCCGTTTCTGTCGAT
>CAMFFG010000240.1 GCA_945949655.1 uncultured Peptococcaceae bacterium | reverse complement strand
AATGGTCGTTTTACCAGCATGCCATCGCTTGCCAGCAGGGCGATCTGTTCCTCCTCGGTCATGGCAGGCAGTTTATCCTTTAAGCCCAGCTCTTTATATTTCATACCGCTGGTATTAAAAAACTTTTTGACTGGCAGGCCGCTGGCCTGGATCCATTTGCGCAATTCGCTTGCTGTCGGGTTTTCCTCCACGATATGGCGCGATACAAATTCGATCTGCTGTGCTTCCAGCCATTTCTTTGCTTTCTGGCAGGTGCTGCATTTCGGGTAGTGTAAAAATAAATACATGTCTGTCATCCTCCTGTAGATTCGTCTGTTTGCTTATAGTATACCACAATTTTCTGTAAACCGGCAGGACAAAAAGCAGCATTGGTGCTATAATAAAAAAGTTGTGAATCGTCATCATCGCATGCATCATAAAAATCAAGGCAGGGGCGGAGCAATTCCGTTAAACCTGCCATAACCTCTGGGGGGATCCTTGTGAATGAAAAACGTTTGCGCTTGTTAAGCGAAGCGCCGGTTATGCCTGCCATCATCAAAATGTCGCTGCCTGTTGTCATGGGCATGATGGTGCAGGTGCTGTATAATCTGGTGGATGTATTTTTTGTCGGGATGCTGCACGACCAGTATCAGCTGGCGGCAGTCAATCTGGCCGCTCCCATCGCCATGATCCTGATGGCCATCGCCTCGGTCATCGGTACCGGCGCTTCCTCGTATATCTCCCGCTCTATCGGGGAAGGCAAGCTGCCACGGGCCAGCCAGACCTTAACCACCGGGCTTGTGGCCTGTGTTGTGATGGGCTGTGTGGTTACACTGGCCGGCTCTCTGACCATCGAGCCTATTGTGCAGGCATTGGGGGCCGACGCCGATACCTTTGCCCCGACCCATGCCTATGTGGCCGTCATCCTGCTGGGCAGCGCGCTCTTAATGGTCAATTACGCCATGGGACAGCTGCTGCGGGCCGAAGGGGCCATGATGCCTTCCATGGTCGGCATGTTGATTGGCACCGTATCCAATATCATTCTGGATCCTGTTTTTATTTTCGGGCTTCATCTAGGCGTTACTGGGGCAGCTGTGGCTACAGTGCTGGGCAATGCGCTTGGCATCGGCTTTTATGTTTTCTGCTACTGCAGTGGAAAATCGGCACTGCAGATCGGTCGCAGCTATTTCAGCACCGATTCAGTCATCTGGAAAGAGATCTTCACCATCGGCACGCCATCGGGCTTAAACCAGTTGTTGGTCAGCATTGCGCTGATTTTGTGCAACAATGTGGCAGCCACTTACGGCTCCGATTTAGTGGCCGGGATGGGCATCTCTGCCAAGATCATCACACTGGGCTCCTTTATTTTTATGGGTATCTCCGCCGGCTGTCAGCCTATGATCGGTTACAATTACGGAGCCCGCAATCTGAACCGGCTGCAAAGCATCGTGAAAAACGGCATCACCCTGACCACCGGCATCGGTCTCACGCTGGCTGTTGTGTTTGGCATCGGCGCGCCCTGGATCATCGGCTGCTTCACGCCACTGCCGGAGGTGCGGCAGGCCGGCGCCCATGCGCTGCGCATCACCATGCTGTCACTGCCTTTTGTGGGCAGCCAGATGTTATCGGCTTCCACCATTCAGGCCATGGGCAAAGCACTGCCGGGGCTGTTTTTATCCATCGCCCGGCAGGGACTGTTCTACATTCCGCTTTTATATACGCTGAATCATTTCTTTGCCCTGGAAGGATTTCTGTTCGCCCAGCCCATCAGTGACTTTATCACTCTATGTATTTCACTGTGTATTCTGACCACCTTGCTGCGCAAAGAGATGAGACAGCAGCAGGAGCTGCAACCATAATGCTGCAATCATTGCCCCGCAATATAGAAAGGAGCCATCGGCCATCTGCTGACAAAACAGCCTCTGTACCAAGCAGAGGCTGTTCTCATCATATCATATCGTTTTCAATTATTCATCCAGCTTTAACACGGCCATAAAAGCTTCTTGCGGGATCTCTACCCGTCCTACCTGCTTCATGCGCTTTTTCCCTTCCTTCTGCTTTTCCAGCAGTTTGCGTTTTCGGGAAATATCGCCGCCGTAGCATTTGTCCAGCACGCTTTTGCGCAGAGCCTTTACCGTTTCACGGGCAATGATCTTATTGCCGATAGCGGCCTGAATGGGCACTTCAAACATCTGCCGCGGGATGATGGCCCGCAGTTTATCTACCAGATTGCGACCCTTCGCATAGGCTTTTTCTTTATGCACAATGCAGGAAAGCGCATCCACCAGCTCGCCGTTTACCAGCACGTCCAGCTTCACCAGCCTGGATTCCCGATAGCCGATCATTTCATAGTCCAGCGAGGCATAGCCCTTGGTCTGGGTTTTCAGCTGATCAAAAAAGTCATACACGATCTCGCTCAGCGGCAGCTCGTATTCGATATTGACACGGGTCTCTGTCATGTATTCCATGTTGACAAAGGTACCCCGCTTGTCCTGCGCGATCTTCATCACTGCACCCACATAATCGGTGGGCACCATAATGGAAGCGGCCACATAGGGCTCCTCGATCATCTGAATACTGGACGGGTCCGGCATCTGGGCCGGGTTGTCGATCTGCAGCACGGTACCGTCTGTTTTGGTGATCTGATAGATAACACTTGGTGCGGTGGTAATCAGGTCAATATCATATTCCCGTTCCAGCCGTTCCTGCACGATCTCCATGTGCAGCAATCCCAGAAATCCGCAGCGGAAGCCAAACCCCAGCGCCGACGATGTTTCCGGTTCAAACAGCAGGGAGGCATCGTTCAGGCGCAGCTTTTCCAGTGCATCGCGCAGTTCGGTGTACTGATTGTTTTCTACCGGGTACAGCCCGCAGTACACCATAGGTGTGGCCTTGCGGTAACCGGCCAGCGGTTCAGCGGCAGGCGCATCGGCGTTGGTGATGGTGTCGCCCACCTCGGTATCTGTCACATTTTTAATGCTGGCTGCCACATAGCCAAC
>CAMFFG010000239.1 GCA_945949655.1 uncultured Peptococcaceae bacterium | reverse complement strand
GGTGGAACTGGGCGATCTGGCTGCCTGGATCGTGGTGATCATTCTGTTTCGCGAATATGCCATCACCGGTCTGCGTTCGGTGGCAGCTTCCGAAAATATTGTGGTGGCGGCCAATATCTGGGGCAAGGTGAAAACGGTCTGCCAGATGTTTGCCCTGATGCTGCTGATGCTGAAACCGCAGATCATGGCGCTCTGCGGCATCAATCTCGGCCTCTGGCTGATGTATGTTGCGCTGATTCTGACTGTTTATTCCGGTGTGGATTATGTGTGGAAGCTGAATAAACAGATTACCTGGAGCTGAGAAGAATGGAAAAGGTTATGTTGTTTTTAGCCCGCGGCTGCGGTTCCGGTCTGCTGCATCCGGCGCCGGGCACCTGGGGGTCGCTGGCGGCACTGCTGATTGGCATCGTCTGGAGTTTTTTCGGCGGTATGCCGCTGTGGTTTGTTGTGCTGGCCGGACTGGCGGGCATTTATATCTGTGACAGCGGTGAAAAAACACTGGGCGTACACGATGCTTCCGAGATCGTGTGGGACGAGTGGATCGGTATGTGGATCACCATGTGGGGTGTGCCCCTTGTGCTGACACCGCTGGCTTTTCTGCTGTTCCGGTTGTTTGATATCAGCAAGATCGGTCCCATTGGCAAGATCCAGGATCTGCCCGGCGGTCTGGGTATTATGGCGGACGATGTGTTAGCCGGTATTGCCGGACGGCTGATCCTGGCCGTGGTGATGTTTTTCTTTTTTTAGACGATCGGCAACAATCATGTATCATAAATAATGAATACCTCTGCAGGCAGTGCGGGAGCTCTCTCAGATCTGCTTCAGAGGTATTTTTTATGCTGCATTGGCAGATGAAACGGGTGCTGGCATGGAGAGGGTTGACCTTATTTTTACAGAGTGCTGGAATTGCTGTTCTTGTTTATGATAAAGATTATTTATTATAATAAATAATAGCCATAGAAATTTCTTCAAATGACGAAAAAAATCCGGTTTAGAGGTGTTCATTGACACAAAAATGTAGTATAATAAACGGTAAGTTTAATCGCAGGAGAAAAAAATGGCAGGGAAAAAGAGAAAACTGTATCTCAAAGATAATATGGTAAAAATTCTTTTGCTGATCATTGTCATCTGGCTGCTTTTTACGCTGGTTCAGAATCAGGTGCGGAGCTCACTGATTCAGACAGAAACCGTAAAAAAAACGGTGCTGGAGCATATTGACACCGGCTATGGTCTGCTGCATGGGCAGGAGACGGTGATCAACGCACCGACCGATGGCGCGGTGGAGCGCACCATGGCAGAAGGGCAGCGGGTACGCAAGGGCAACGCGGTCTTTCGGGCTGGCGGTGTCATTGCCTATACCAATGACGCGGGGTATGTCTCTTACCGGATCGACGGGCTGGAGGGTACCGATGATCTCAATGCCATCTGCAGCACGGATCTGGAGCGCCGTTACGGAGAACAGCAGGATGGTGCCACAGAAAATGAAGCGACCGATGCAGTGGCCGGAAGCGCCTATGCCAAGATCATCAACATATTTGACGAGATTTATCTGTATGTGACCGTTCCCAGCACCAGTTATACAGCAGGACTGGAAGCAGATCAGAAGATCCCCCTGCGGTTTGCTGATCTGTCCTATGAAGTGACTGGCTCCATTGTAGAAGTGCTGGATACGGCTGACGGGTTCCGATACCTTAAAATAAAACTGCGCGATGTGAAGGAAACCGTTTTTCAGCAGAGAATTTATAAAATAGAACTGCCTTATGACAGAATATCCGCCATTGCTGTCCCCACTGGTGCTCTGGTGGAAAAAGACGGGGCCCAGGGTGTGTACTATTGCAGAAAGGATTTGTGTTCTGGAAAAATGTAACGGTGGGACAAACCTGGGAGGATCAGGGCCTGACCGTGATCGAGGAAGGTCTGGACTCTGGTGATATGATTGTAACGACCCCCCAGTATGTACGGGAAGGCGAAAATATAAAATTCTAAAAGGGATGAATTTTAATATGACTATTGCAGAAAATATAGCAGAAATCAGAAAAAATGTGGAGGAAGCCCGGAAGAAAAGTCCCAATCCGGATCAACCGGTGACCATCGTGGCCGTGACAAAAACACGGACACCGGAACAGATCAATCAGGTGCTGGCAGCCGGGCAGACTGTTTTAGGAGAAAACCGGGTGCAGGAGCTGATGGACAAATACGATGCCATCAATCCTGGCGCTACCTGGCATATTATTGGACATCTGCAGAGCAATAAGGTAAAATATATTGCCGACAAGGTTGCGCTGGTGCATTCTCTGGAAAGCGAATCGCTGGCAAAAGAGCTGGATCATCGTATGCAGGCGCTGGGACACCCCATGGACTGCCTGGTGCAGGTGAATATTGCAGACGAAGAAAGCAAGTTTGGTCTGGCCAGAGAAGAAGTACTGCCTTTTCTGGAACTGGTAAGCAGGATGCCAGGCATGCATGTAAAAGGACTGATGAATACTGCGCCGTTTTTTGAGGACACAGAGCAGGTACGGCCAATTTTTCGGGAAATGTATCAGCTGTTCCAGGAAATCAAAGCGAAACAGATTCCGGGCATTGATATGGAGATATTATCGATGGGTATGAGTCACGATTATACGGTTGCCGTGGAGGAAGGCGCCAATATGATCCGTGTTGGTAGAAGTATGTTTGCATAAAAGGAGAGAGAACGATGGGATTTTTGGATAAGGTTGTAGACGTTTTGGGCTTTGTGGAAAAAGAAGAAATTGATGTGGAAGAAGAAACTGTGATGGAGAAACCAGCTGCGGCAAAAACTGCTGTGCCGGTCAAGCAGGAACCCAAACCGGTAGCCCGCATCAACAATGTGGTATCTTTTAACAATCCGAACCGGGAATATGTATCCAGCCGTCAGAGTGAAGGAGAAAATGCCCGTGTGGTCCTGGTGGAACCGATCCGTTTTGAAGAATCGCAGGGCATTGCCGACAATCTGCTGG
>CAMFFG010000238.1 GCA_945949655.1 uncultured Peptococcaceae bacterium | reverse complement strand
GGGTGTGTATTACACCGTGGCCAAAGTGCGGGGACGGCAGCAATCCTTAAAAAAAGTGCTGGAACTGGCGGTCAAATTCGCCGGCAATGCAAAAAAATACAATGTGGCGCTGATCGGCAGCGGTCAGCTGGGGCTCAATGATGCGGCCTCTATCCGCGATGCTGTGCTGCAGAAACTACCCGGCAAAAATCTGCTCATCGAAGGTGAGCTGGGCTGCTGTCTGGGCGTACATGTTGGCCCTGGGCTGGTGGGTGTAGGCGTACAGATTCTGGATTAAACAGTCCGGTCCACCGACAATACAGCAAAACAGAAAACATCAGATAAAGCGTTCCACCGCTTCGTCCCTTTGTGACTGAAGCGGGGAACGCTTTTTGCTTTCTCCGGCAGTATTTTATCAGCAAAACCAGCATAAAAAAGGTGTCGCAGATCTGCTGCACCTAATTCATTCTACAAACGCTTATATATTATATATAATATTAAAACCTTTCTCTAAAACCATAGAAAGACCTGAAATAAAACATCTTTCTAAAACCATTTTATAAAACCTCTGAAACATTTAAAACAATGAGGACCTAAAAAAATCATTTTTTCTCTTTCTCTCATCTTTCACTTCGGGGACCTGCTTTGGTCTAGCCTGCCGCACCAATCGCATCAGGTAAGTGGGGCTGAAATCCCTTGTCCCATCCTTCCGGAATTCGGACATCCCCGTCCGATGTTTCGCTTTGCCGGAACCAGCGCAAAAAACGCGCTGCTCCGTCACGCCAGCAACATCTGACGCCGCTGTCCGCCTTCAGTCAGAATACAGGACAAGGGATTTCACCCCAGATCAAATTGATTGCCTAACCCCCCTTATCCATCAGCATTTCTTTTGGAGATGCATAAAATTCCCTTATTCCGGACAGATAAATGCCTCAAAAATCAGATAAATCCTGCCGAAAACAGATAAATCTCCGAAAAATCAGATAAATCTTCTCTCAGACAGATAAATCCGAATTTGACCAGATAAATATTCTTCTGGTTTTATTTGACAAAGCGATCCTTCTGTTGTATGCTGTACCCAACGGAATTTCTGTGCATCGTCTGTTCCAGCATATCCAGCAGCTTACAGCCTGCTCTGCCAGGTGCCGATGCCGTTTTGTCCGCAATCTTTTTTATCGAGGAGGGATTTTTATGACCAGCGCCGCCGTATACTGCCAGTTTACCCATTTAGCCATCGCCTGCGATCTGACCGGCCGGCAGATGCAGCTTTGGCTGCGGCTTTATGAGCTGTTGCGCCACCGGCAGGATGTGCAGCTGAACACCTCCATGCTGTTACGTATGCTGGATACCAGCCGCAGTCAGTTTCAGCGGGCGCGTCAGGCTCTCATCGATCAGGGCTTTCTGGCCATCCGGCAGAACCGCCAGCAGCAGACCAGCTACACGCTGCTGTTAGACGGCAGGGAGATCGCCTCCGCCTCTATGGACGAAGCTGCAGCCTGTAAGCCGCTGCCCAATACGGCGGAAGTGCGGCAGGCACTGGCCCGGCCGCTGGCCCAAAAGCCACAGCAGCCTGCGGCAGCAGCATTGCCGGAGCCAGCGGATACCGCTGCATGGACAGAGCGGTCAAAATTGTCTAACTTGTCGGAAGAATCGGTATATATCCCCACGCCACTATCAGATGCTGCCGCCTTTGGCTATGTAAAAGCTCCCAGGAAAGTGCAGCAGAAAGCCCCGACGTTGCAGACAGACAGAAAGGGCAAAGCCTTCCGCATCAGCCCGGAGGGGTTATCCTGCCAGGATGTCATCCTGAACCGGCAGTACCAGAAAGATCTTGATCTGTTCTGTCAGGCTTATCCCGATCTGGAGCTGCAGGCGCTGCTGCGCCAGTGGGGCGAGATGCGGGCCCAAAACGGCTGGAGCCTGACCCAGTGGGGCCTGTGGACCATTCTGGAAAAGCTGGCCGCCACAGCGGAGGACTGCATCGACACTATGATCGCCATGGTGCGGCAGTCCATCCAGCGGCGCTGGAAGAGCTTCTTCCCGGTGAACCCGGAGCTAAAGCCCAGCGGTAAAAAGCTGCGCCAGCTGGAGGAGAAAGAAAAGCGGGATCAGGAACGCCGCACCCGTCATCAGCCCTGGCACAAGTATAAGCAGGAACAGCGGGATCTCAGCTTTCTGGAGAAATAAGGCCGCAATTCAAATCACCATAAATGATATGGACACCCGTCTGTTGTGGCTTGCATAGCTGTATGCTACTCAAACAGCGCGGTGACGCTGTCTTTGATGCCCAGGGTATTATGCTTGAGCGCGCTGTAGCCGTAAAAGATGCTGCCATTTACATTGCCATTGGCGCGATTATAGGCGATCTGCCGTGCCAACTCCTGTCCGTCCAGCCACTGGCTGCCTTGAACGCTGTCACCGGTTTTGTAGGCTGCATGACCAATATACAGTTTGACACCGGTACCACGGGTCACATTGCTCCACCAGTCCACCAGAGTGGCGTAATCGCACTGCTTATGGCCGATCTGCCAGTAGATCTGCGGGGCAATATAGTCCAGCCAGCCCTGCTGTACCCACTTGCGGGTGTCTGCATAGTGGTCGTAATAGGTCTGCACTCCGGCTGATGTGTTGGAACCGGCCCTATTGGTGCTGGCATTGGCCCACACACCGGCCGGGCTTACGCCAAACACAACGCCCTGCTTCTGCTGTACCAGCTGGTGGGTCTCCTGAATGAGCAGATCCACATTATGCCGCCGCCAGTCCTCAATGCTGCTGTAACCAGCACCGTATTTTTTGTAAGTGTCGGCATCGGCAAAGCTGCCGGTGGGATAAAAATAGTCGTCATAATGGATCCCGGCAATATCGTAATAATCTAGCAGTTCTTTCACGCCCTGCAGCACCAGATAGCGGGACATAGGCTCGCCCGGATTCAGATACAGCTCTCCGCTGGAATGGGCCACCACCAGATCAGGATATTTGCGAGCCGGATTCTCCTCGCTCAGCGCTTTGATATCCAGATTGGGCTTGGCAGCAGTGC
>CAMFFG010000237.1 GCA_945949655.1 uncultured Peptococcaceae bacterium | reverse complement strand
AATATGCCCTTATAGGGCATGAACAAACCGCCCGTTTGACGGGCGGTTTTGATTTACAAGTAAAAAATTTTTATGTTATTCCTGCAACTTTTAAGGTGGTATTGACATCTTTTTATTATGGAGTTCCGTACTCAGCCTTTCCGTTTTGGTGCAAAAGGAAAGGGCGGCATAGCACCGGAAGGAAACTGTGGCGGAGCCGGCACAGGCGGCATCTGGAAAGGACGATTCTGCTGCAGTGCAGAAAAGGATTGTTTCATTTTCTGCATCAGTCTGATCTCCGCCGCAAAGGGGTTGGCAGGCGGTTGATAAATCCAGCCGCGCTGTGCCGGACGTCTGGTTTTATGGGCAGAAGGAAGCTGGCTAAGCTGCTGCCAGCCGGATGGTTTGGGCAGTCCGGCTGCATAATCGGCAAAAAGATAGTTTTCTTTTACCATAGGAAACAGGCGGGCCTGCTGCCGCAGATCATTCCAGGTCAGCACTTCGCTTTCTCTCTGGCAGGAGGCGCCTGTATCTGCATACTGGAGAAACTGCACCATAGAACTGCGGGCTTCCTGCAAAGTCCAGCAGGAACAGTCTGCAGTTTGTGGCTGTTCGCTGAATTTCAGCTGCGGAAGCGGGGACACCTCCAGCGTATCGTCCTCCTGGCGCACGATGGCCAGCAGTTTTTCACTGCCGGTAGGATCCGGATTCAGCAGCACAGCCTCCAATCCGGCAATTTCCTGATAGATGTTGTGTTCCAGACAGTTGAGCCAGAGACCATACTGACGGGCAAAATTCTGTTTCCCACAGTGATAGTACAGACAGATCGCCGGACTTTGCGGCAGAGAAACCAGAAAATCCAGCTCCTGCTGATCATACACGGTGGTGGCATAGCGACAGATGGCTTGCCGGACAGCCTGCTGCTGTTCTTCGGTCAGGACATATTCATGGCTGAGTAATTCCAGCAGGTATTGTTTTTGGCCTGCGGTAAGAGACATAACAGACACCTCTTTCTGAGTAATGAAATCCATATATTGATACTGTATGCAGCACCCGTTTGCGGTGTGCTGTTTTACAGAAAGAAAATTTTCCAGTAATAAGGGGCTGGTAATTTTCGTTGTGCGTGTTATAATAGAAGACAGTTTTAATAGGACAGATGAGAGGAGCAGAATTTATGAAAAAACTAATCAGTCTGCTGCTGACGGGGGCTCTATTACTGATGAGCTGTATGCCGGCGGTAGCGGCAACCAATACATTGACGATGACCAGTTCGTCGCCGATTACTGCTGGTGCAGTTTTGAAAAACTATACCTGGGACATTTCAGATGGTATGGTGAAAGCAGCGGTGCTGGAGATCGATTTAACCAATCCCTATGTACAGCTGGAGGTAGTGCCTGGCAAAGGACAGTTTACCCAGCGGTCTACAGTGTCAGCCATGGCCAATCGTACCGATGCCATCGCTATGGTGAACGGTGATTTTTATAATATGGCAGCGGAAGGTGCGCCCATCGGCACTACAGTCATTGACGGAGAGCTCGTATCTTCGCAATCTTATCTGACAGGGGTCTACTGTCTGGGTATTACCAGCGATCGCACCGCGTATATTGATACGTTTTCTTTCAGTGGCAGTGTGACTGCCTCCAATGGAGAAAAGCGAAATCTTTCCGGGCTGAATAAAACTTTCTATTGGGAAGAGACCACCGGACTGCACAGCCATATAGGACGACTGCATTTATACAGCGATATGTGGGGCGGCAGCAAACGGGGGATGGATTCTTATGTTGGAACCCCTGCAGAAGTTATGGTAAAAGATAATATCATAACAGCAGTGGCCTTTGACGGCGGTTTTGATTCTGCGGTGCCGGGAGGATGTTATATTTTACACGGAGATGGCGGAGCTGCGGACTATCTGAAAGAAAACATGAAAGTTGGCGATTCGATTCAGATTAATTACAGTTATAAACCGGATATGGACTGGCAGATGGTGATCGGCGGTCATGCCCTGCTGGTGGATAACGGCCAGACGGTTCCCTACACAAAAGATCTGTCTGCCCTGGGTGGTGTTCGTGCCAGAACTGCAGCGGGCATTTCGAAAGACGGCAAAAAAGTATATATTGTAGCTGTAGAAGGGCGCACCGCCGACAGTAAAGGGATTACACTGGGCAATCTGTCTCTGCTGATGACCAAGCTGGGTGCATGGAAAGCGGTGAATCTGGATGGCGGCGGTTCTACCACCATGGTGTATCGGCCGCTGGCAGAAACAGAACGCACGCGCATTATCAAGCCGGAACGCAATGGTGCAGAGCGCAGTGTGGTAGAAGGACTGGGCGTATTTTCCAGTGCACCGGAAGGTCAGGTGAAAGGTATTTTCATCAATGGGCAGAAAACACTGCTGATTGGAGAAACGGCAGAATATACAGTAAAAGCCTATGACCAGTACTATAATCCCGTGAAAGATACCACTGTAATCCAACTGAGTGAGGACAGCGGACTGGGTACTATGAAGGGTGGTCAGTTTACAGCTAGCCAGGCGGGTACGGCCACAATTACCGCTGTCAATGGCAGCAGCAAGGCAACTTTACCGGTTACGATCATCGGAAAAGACGGGCTTAGCGCGTTAAATCTGAGTATCGATCAGAAAAATTTTGCAGATGGAAGTACTCACCAGCTCAGTGCGAAAGCCACATTAAAAAATGGTAGTACAAAAGATGTAAATGCCGGTGCCCTGCAGTGGAGCGCAGAAGGTTTTGACGGAACTGTAGATGCTAATGGCATGCTGACTGTCGGGCAGTTGGGCGATGTGAAAGAAGGTATTGTGAAAGCATCCTATGATGGCTTTGAGGCTACGCTGAAACTGAAGTTTGTTGAAGACGAAAACGTGCAGCTGACCATTGACAGCAAGACTTTGCTGAAAAACGGGCAGGCCTCTCAGATGGATGTAGCGCCGACCATTGTCAATGACAGGACCATGGTTCCAGTGCGGTTTATTGCGGAAGCGTTAGGTGGTACGGTAGACTGGAGCGAAGAACAGCAGACGGCC
>CAMFFG010000236.1 GCA_945949655.1 uncultured Peptococcaceae bacterium | reverse complement strand
CTATCGGTTTATCAACCGTGTATGGCGCTTTGTGTATGACTATGTGCAGGGTACCCAGGGTCAGCCGGTGGATTACAGCAGCTTTGGCGAACTGAGCGGCAAGGATAAAGACATGCGTCGTCTGGTACACACCACCATCAAACGTGTCACCGACGATATTGGCAGTCGTTTTAACTTTAACACCGCTGTCAGCGCCATTATGGAACTGGTGAATGGCATGTATCAGTATCGGGAACTGCCGGATCATAACAAAGCCGTAATGGCAGAAGCGGTGGATACTCTGGTGTTGCTGCTGGCACCATTTATCCCCCATGTGACCGAGGAACTGTGGCAGGCGATTGGCCATGGCGAAAGCGTGCACAAACAGAACTGGCCTGCTGTGGATGAAAAAGCATTAGTAGCCGAAGAAGCTACTGTGATTCTGCAGATCAACGGAAAGATCCGTGATAAAATCGTTCTGCCGTTGAATGTAGATCAGGCAGAAGCAGAAAAAATCGCGCTGGCCCAGCCGAAAATTGCTGATATGATCGCAGGCAAAGAAATCAAAAAAGTGATCGTCGTGCTAAACAAACTGGTAAACATTGTAGTAGGCTGATAAACTACGCTGTTTGTCATAAAAGTAAAATATAAATTATGCAGAGGTTGCCCACCATTCCAGCAGGAATGGCGGGCAACCTTTTTCACTTGAAAAAAAGGAAATCTATGCTACGCGCCGAATGTTTTGGTAAATCAGACTGGAAAACAGAAAAGACGGAATGGAGATGCAGATATGAGATTCAGACAGAGAAAATGGTTGCTGTGCCTGATCGGTGCAGGGGTCATGCTGGGTGGTTTCCTGCTCTGGTATGGCTTTTGTGTAGAGCCCAATCTGCTGGTGGTGCGTCATTACAGCATACAGGCCGGAGAAGGGCGGGACAGCACAGATACGCCGCTGCGGCTGGTACAGATCTCTGATTTACAGTTGGGTGAAAATTATTCCACCGGGCAGCTGCAAAAAGTCGTGCAGCGCATTCAGCGGGAACAGCCCGATGTGCTGGTGTTTACCGGCGATCTGTTTGAGGATTACAGCCAGTGCGGCGCGGAGCTGGAGCAGGAGGTCACAGCGTTGTTCAGTCAGCTGCGTGCACCGTTGGGAAAGTACGCGGTATGGGGCAACCGGGATTATGGCGGCGGAGCCGAAAAAGCCTACCGGCGGATCCTGCAGGCGGCAGGCTTTACGCTGCTCTGTAATGAAAGTGTGGAGATTCCGCTGGAGAATGGCGAAGAACTGTTGCTGTGTGGTCTGGATGACAGTCTGTTTGGTAAGCCAGATGGCCAACCGTTTCTGCAGCAGGAAAGCAAAGCGTATGCCTACCGGATTTTACTGCTGCATGAGCCCGATGTGGCGCAATTGTGGAGCCACTCTGCCTTTCAGCTGATTCTGGCCGGGCACAGCCACGGCGGGCAGGTGCGATTGCCCTTTGCGCCTCGCTTTAAAACGGCACTGGCCCGGCAATATACCCGCCATTTTTATACGCTGAAACAGGTTATAGGGCTGCAGCTTTATGTGCATACAGGCTTGGGTACTTCCCACTTTGCCGTGCGCATCGGCGTGCCGCCGGAGATCGCAGTGTTTGACATACAGGTATGAAAAAACTCCGCAAACCATTGGTTTACGGAGTAAAAGACCATTATTTTTCCATCGCTCTGTTGAGGAATGCTCTGGTGCGTTCGTGTTTGGGATGATTAAAGATCTCATCCGGGGTGCCGTCTTCCAGAATAATACCGCCGTCCATAAATACGATGCGGTCGGAGATATCCCGGGCAAAGCCCATTTCGTGGGTTACCACCAGCATAGTCAGGCCGGTTTCAGCCAGGCTTTTCATAACCTTTAACACTTCGCCCACCATTTCCGGGTCCAGAGCAGAGGTGGGTTCGTCAAACAGCAGTGCGTCCGGTTCCATGGACAAAGCGCGGGCGATGGCCACACGCTGTTTCTGGCCGCCCGATAACTGACGGGGCCGGGCGTTGATATACTGCAGCATGCCAACCTGTTCCAGATAGCGCTTGGCCCGCTCTTCCGCTTCGGAACGATTGCGTTTTAATACTTTCATCTGGCCCACTACGCAGTTTTCCAGCACGTTCAGATTGTTGAACAGATTAAACTGCTGGAATACCATGCCTACCTTGGCGCAGTATTTGTGCGTTTTTCCGGTAGTCAGGATGTTTTCCCCGTGGTAGAGAATACTGCCGGCGGTAGGTGTTTCCAACAGATTGATACAGCGCAGCAGTGTAGATTTACCGGAACCAGAGGAACCGATGATACATACCACTTCCCCTTTGTGCACATCAAAGTTGATGTCTTTTAACACCTCGCGGGTGCCAAAGGATTTTTTGAGATTCTTAATTTGAATAACCGGTTCATTGGCCATTATTTATCACCTCTCTTTAAGGTGTCCGCACCGTTGATAATGGGATCGGTGCCATAGATGGTGTAAGTGGCCGAACCATCCATTGTGGTTTCCAGATAACGCAGCAGAGATGTGCTGCTGAAGCACAGCACAAAATAGATCACACCTGCGATAAAGAATGTTGGGAAGAAGATAAACATGGCGCCTGCCGCCGATTTGGTAGCAAAGAACAGGTCGGCAACGCTGATCACGCTCAGTACGCAGCTGTCTTTCATGTTGATGATCAGTTGGTTCCCCACAGCCGGCATGATATTGCGGATGGCCTGCGGCAGTATGACATACAGCATAGACTGAAAATGGGTCATACCGATGGAATGGGTTGCTTCAAATTGACCCTTATCCACGGAAATGATACCGCCGCGCACGATCTCTGCCATATAAGCGCCGGTATTGATGGAGATGATGAACATCCCCGCTGCCATACGATCCATCGTGATGCCGGTGATCTCAGCAATGCCGTAGAAGATGATCATGGCTTGCACCATCATTGGTGTACTGCGGAAAATTTCAATGTAAGCCGATAAAATAAAATTGAAAACATTGAACAGAACCCGTTTCAACAAAGGGTCTTC
>CAMFFG010000235.1 GCA_945949655.1 uncultured Peptococcaceae bacterium | reverse complement strand
GTCAGCTGCGCTGTAAACCGCAGGAGGGGCAGGCTGTGATCTCCATCATGGCCGGTATCTCTATCGAACAGTTGGCACAGCAGCTGGGTGCCGTGGCTATCTTCCGCGCTATGCCCAATACACCGGCTAAGATCGGCTGGGGCATGACTGGTGTGGCTGCGGGAAGTCTGGCGACCGAAGAACAGAAACAGGTGGTGCTGGACATGTTCAACAGCGTTGGAAAAACCGTATTTCTGGAAGAGACCTATATGGATGCGGTAGGTGCCATCAGCGGCAGCGGGCCTGCCTATATGTATCAGATCCTGGAGGCCTTAGCGGATGGCGCTGTGCTCACCGGACTGCCGCGGGCTACAGCTTATCAGCTGGCTGCTCAGACTATGGCCGGTTCGGCTATGATGCTGCTGGAAACCGGCAACCACCCTGGTGTGCTGAAAGATCAGGTGACCAGCCCCGGCGGAACTACCATCCGCGCGCTGAAGGTCATGGAGGAAAACGGGGTGCGCGGTGCCCTGATGGAGGCGGTACAGCAGGCATATCTTCGTTCAAAGGAGCTTGGTGAAACAAAATGATATATTTCTTTCTGCGGACAGCCGTATCGGTCATGAATTTTCTGATCATCATCCGGTGTTTCCTGTCCTTTATTCCCCATGATCCCTATAACTCCATTTTGCGTTATGTGTATGAGATCACCGACCCTGTGCTGGAACCGTGCAGCCGTCTGCTGCCGGAATCACTGCGGTATCCCATGGACTTTACGCCTATGGTTGCGCTACTGGTGATCCAGGTGTTGTATCAGGTGCTGGTTAATGTGCTGCATATCCTGTTCTGATGGGCGGCTGCGCTTATGCTGACGCTCACAGTGGAAGAAAAACAGTTTATCAGTCGGCTGCAGGATCGCCTGGAACGGGTGGAGCAGCGCTATCAGGAGGAACTGACCGATTTTTTGGAACCGCGGCTGCAGCTGGTGGCCGAGGAATATCTGCAGTCCTGCCGGTTTCAGCGGTATCTGTTTTATGGCGGCTATGAAGGCGCTGAGCGAAAACGACTGCTGCTGTATCCCGAATATAGTACGCCTGCGCCGGAGGCGGACACGGTCTGTCTGTTGCGCTTTCAGGGCAAACTGGACTTTGTAAATGTGAACCACCGCGATTTTTTAGGCGCGGTTATGAGTCTGGGCCTGCGGCGGGAAAAGTTCGGCGATCTTCTGGTGAACGACAACGGCTTTGATCTGTTTGCCGAGCCGGAGGTGGCCGGTTATCTGCAGCAGCAGCCGTTAAAGGTCAAGCATGTACCGCTGACTGTCACAGAAGCGGCGCTGGAAACCTTTCAGCCGCCAGAGCAGAATATAAAAGAAATACATATTATGGTTTCTTCCATGCGGCTGGATACCTTGCTGGCCCATGGGCTCAATCTGTCCCGCACCAAAGCCATGGAGCTGATCCAGAGCGGGCGGGTCAAGGTAAACCATAGTGAAATAACGGAGAATGATTATCTCTGCCGACAGGATGACCTGATTTCCTGCCGGGGCAAAGGCCGGCTGCGGATTGGCGAGCAGTCCGGCGAGACCCGTAAGGGAAAGCTGCGGGTGTGTATCCTGAAATATATATAATTGAGATGTGGAATCGAAGGGGGCTTTATCCTATGCTGAAACCAATGGACATTCACAATAAAGAATTCAAAAAGGCCATGCGCGGTTACGATGCGGAAGAAGTAGACGAATTTCTGGATGAGATCATCGTAGACTTTGAAAAAATGCAGCGGGAACTGGATGTGCTGAAAACGCAGCTGAACAATTACAGCGAAAATATGAACAGCTATAGAGAAAAAGAAATTTCGCTGAACAACGCACTGGTGTCTGCGCAGCGGTTTGCCGATCAGCTGAAAAAAGATGCAGAGACAAAAGCGGCAGAAATTATCGCCCAGGCAGAGGAAGAAGCCAGAAAAATTATCGGCGGCACCGAAGAAAAATATCAGAAAGTGCTGGCGGATTACACCATGCTGGCCAACCGGTATAACGATGCCAAAGAAACTTTAAAAGAGTATTTTCAGAATCAGATCAACATGCTGGACCAGGAGGAAGCGGGTATTTCCACTGCCGATGTGGCCAGCTATATCAAAGAGGAAGAAAGCACGGCTATGCTGGAGGAGGCCAGTATGACCGAAAATGAAGAAACCAAGATCAACGTGAAATTGAAAGAGATCATGGAAACAAACAAAATGAAATAAAGCGGGCTCTGTTTTCGCCGGCAGGCGGCACAGAGCAGCCTTTATCGATAAAAGCTAATTCATATTTTGAGGTGAACAGAAACGTGGAAAAAGTAGATTATGGTAAAACGCTGAACCTGCCTCAGACCGAGTTCCCCATGCGCGGCAATCTGCCCAAAAAGGAGCCGGAAATTCTGGAATTCTGGGACAGTAACGACATTTATCACAAAGCAGCAGAACAGAATGCAGGACATCCCAAATTTATTCTGCATGACGGCCCTCCATACGCCAATGGCGATATTCATCTGGGCCATGCCATGAATAAAGTGTTAAAAGATATGATTGTGAAGCATCGCAGCATGAACGGCTATGATGCGCCTTACGTGCCTGGCTGGGATACCCATGGCCTGCCTATTGAGCTGAAAGCTATCAAGGCACTGGGGCTGGACCATCACGGTGTGGATAAGGTTGCGTTCCGTCAGGCCTGTGCCGGGTTTGCACTGGATGCAGTGGAAAACCAGAAAAAACAGTTCCGTCGCCTGGGTGTGCGTGGAGACTGGGAGCATCCTTATGTGACGCTGGATCCCAAATTTGAAGCTGAGCAGATTGGCGTGTTTGGCACCATGGCCAAAAAAGGCTATATCTACAAAGGGCTCAAACCGGTGCACTGGTGCCCGGACTGTGAAACCGCTTTAGCTGAGGCAGAGATTGAATATGCCGAACTGCGCTCGCCATCTATCTATGTAAAATTCCCTGTGAAAGATGCCAAAGGGTTATTTGATATCCAGAATGCCTATGTTGTGATCTGGACCACCACACCATGGACCTTACCGGCCAATGTGGCTATTTCCATCCATCCTGATTTTGACTATCAGCTG
>CAMFFG010000234.1 GCA_945949655.1 uncultured Peptococcaceae bacterium | reverse complement strand
TCTTCGTTGGTCGGTACCACCCATACCTGTACACGGGCATCTTCGGTACTGATATTTACTTCTTTGCCGCGGACATTGTTCTTGTCCGCATCAATTTTGATGCCCAGATAATCCATATCGGCACAGATTTCTTCCCGCACATCGGGGCCGTTTTCTCCGATACCGGCGGTAAATACTACAGCATCCACACCGTTCATCGCAGCCACATAACTGCCGATGTATTTTTTTACACGGTAGATAAACATATCTCTGGCCAGTTTGGCATTTGCATTGCCCTGCGCAATGGCTTCGTCAATTTCGCGGAAGTCGCTGGATACGCCGGATACACCCAGTAACCCGGATTCTTTGTTCAGCATGTGATCCATGCGATCCGGCGTAAAGCCTTCATGTTTCATCAGATACAGCACAGCAGTGGCGTCGATATCACCGCAGCGGGTACCCATCAGCAGACCTTCATGCGGTGTAAAGCCCATGGATGTATCTACAACTTTGCCGTTTTTCACAGCAGAGATACTGGAGCCGTTACCCAAATGGCAGGTGATGATCTTTAATTCTTCGATTGGTTTGCCCATCAGTTCTGCCACACGGTGGGAAACATATTTATTCGAGGTACCATGGGCACCGTAACGACGGATTTTATATTTTTCTGCACCGGACTCATGGTCTGATGGAATGCAGTGTCAAATACAACCACCTGTGGTTTGCCCGGCATTACTTTGGCGCAGGCGTCGATGCCTTTCAGATGGGCCGGGTTGTGCAGCGGAGCCATAGCACCGTATTCATCAATTTTTGCATGTACGGCGTCATCCACCAGCACAGCCTTGCTGAAGGTGTCGCCGCCCTGCACGATCCGATGACCGATGGCATCAATATCATCCAGGGAGTTCAGACCGGCTTCTTTGGTGTTCAGCAGTCCGTTCAGCACCAGTTCTACCGCTACTTCGTGGTTTGGAATTTCCATTTCTTTTTTGTTCTTTAAGCCGCCAGCTTTGATGGTAAAGATCCCTTCCGACAGACCGATTTTTTCCACCTGGCCCTGTGCCATAACCGATTTGTCATCCATGTTCAGCAGCTGAAATTTTAAGGAAGAGCTGCCGCTGTTAATTACCAGAATAATCATTCTTTTTCATCCTCCAAATTTATTTTTCTGTCGTTGACAGATAGGATAGCCTGTTTGTTTGCAGCCTTTCCAGTTATTTTTGGGGGCTGTATAGCTACCCTAAAAAATTTGTATAGGTTGCGCACGGCTTTTATTATAACTTTCTGCAAAATACTTGTCAACCTTAACCAATGGACCCAAAAGAGCAAATTAGTTTCATCCTCATGCAGGTTGCCGTTTTATGGTTCTAACGCTGTCTGTGCGGCAGCTGTATCGCCTTTCTCTGCCGTTACAGTAGGCTTCCCTGTTTCCTTTTGCAGCAGATACCGCTTCTGATATTTCAGCCGCGCATAATCGCTGATCTTTTTGCAGTACATCACGTTGGCCGGGCCGCCCACAATCCCCACCAGCGGCAGCCCCTGCAGAAACTTGATGCACAGCATGTCGGTCGCAAAGCAATCTGCCGTCTGCCGCATCTGCCCATCCAGATCATAGCCAATGGCGACCTGCCGGGTAAAGAAACCAATCAGCTTATCGACCTGTTCATTACATTCCGCCCGCTTCTCCTCTGGCGCCAGCGCAGCCTCCAGCAGCTTTAAGATAAAATACTGTTCATCCCCTGTGCGGTAATCATAGCCATAGCTCAGTGCGATCTCATAGACGCTTTTCAGCACCACACCGATAAATACCGGAATATCGGGCAGGCCAATACCCAGCAGGCCCAGCCCGGTCCCCTCCAGCGCCGTGATACCCAGATTGCGCAGTCTGCTCTGACCTGCCAGCTTGTTCAGACCCTTCAGCCCTTTCTTCTTATCCAGCAGATCAAAGGACTGGTCATAAACAGTATGGTTGATGGTCAGCTCGTCCCGGTCGTAGGTTTTCTCTATAATGCCGTTGCCTTTTTCAAAAACCACCTTAAATCCCAGATAAAAGGCCTGCTGCAGCTTTTCATACAGCCCGGAGGGAATTTTATCTTCCACCTTATCTGTCAGCGGCTTCAACAGACTGCCGCCTGGCTTCTGCAGAAATTTTTCTTCTTTCTGGCTGATCTTTTTCAGATGCTTCTGAATCATTTTATCCATATTACCGCTTTCTCCTCTCTTTTTCTTACTTAAAAATAGAGCAGGCTTCCCGTTTTACAGCAAAACCCACTGTGCAAAGCCCAACAGCAGCACCAACAGCACTATATTGAGCAACAGAAACAGTCTCAGATACCGTCCACAATCCGCCGCCGGATAACGGCTGTACGCTTTGTAGCTGATCAGACTGGCCAGACTGGCTACCGGTGTACCTAAGCCTCCAATATCGCAGCCTAACAGCAGCATACGGCCCTGTTCTGTAAAGCCGGACAACAGCACCGCAGCCGGTACATTGCTGATCACCTGACTGCACAGGGCCGATACCCACAGCTCCCGACCCTGCATCCACTGCCGCAGGATATCCTGGATCCAAGTGATCTGCCCCAGATTGCCCGTAAAGATAAAAAAGCAGAAAAAAGTCGCCAACAGCCCATAATCCACCCTTTTTAACAGACTCCGATCCACCAGCAGATATACCAGCGTCACCACAGCCAGCGTCACCGGCCAGGCCACCAGCCGGAATACCGTGCACAGGCAGCAGAGAAACAGCACCGTGGAAATCAGCAGCAGCCGCTGCTGCAGCGCCGGGTGGTATTGGGTTTTGTGCTGCTCCAGCTTTTGGGTAGGGATCCGCAAACAAAGCAGCAGCAAAAGCAGCAGACTGACCGCCGTAACCGGAAAGGTGGCTGAGAAGAAGTCCCCGGCCATCATGTGGTATCGGGCATATAAATACAGATTCTGCGGATTGCCCACCGGCGTCAGCATGCTGCCCAGATTGGCGGCAATGGTCTGCAGCACGATCACATAAGGCATCAGCCTTTGCTGCTCTGTCATCGACAGCATCAGAATGGCAAAGGGAACAAAGGTGATCAGCGCCACATCATTGGTCACCACCATAGAGCTGAAAA
>CAMFFG010000233.1 GCA_945949655.1 uncultured Peptococcaceae bacterium | reverse complement strand
GGCCCAGTAGGCAGGTGAGCCGCAGTGTCCTATGAAAATATGGCAGCGCTTTATGATCTGCTGATGGATGATGTGGATTACAAGGCCTGGGCAGAGTATATCCACAAGCTGTTGCAAAAGCACGGCTGCCCGGGCAAACGCCTGCTGGATGCAGGCTGCGGCACCGGCAGCATCACCATTCCGCTGGCGCAGATGGGCTATCAGGTCACTGCGGTGGACAATTCTGCCGATATGCTGGCGCTGGCCAGCGCCAAAGGACAGGCAGCCGGTGTGGATATCCGGTGGCTTGCGCAGGATATCACCGCGGAATGGCCGGAAGTATTTTTTAGCGAGGACGGCGCTTTTGATGCCATCATTGCCACTTTTGATGTGCTGAACCATCTGACCGAGTCGGAAGATCTGCAGATGCTGCTGCAGCTGTTTGGCCAGCTGCTGGCCGACGGCGGTATTCTGATCTTTGATGTGCAGACTCCCTATAAACTGCAGCAGTACCTAGGCGACAACATATTTACTCTGCATCGCCCCGATGTGGCGTATATGTGGGAAAACCACTTTGATGTCGAAACGCAGATCTGCCAGATGGACATCACCTTTTTTAAACGATGTGAAAACGGTCTGTACCGCCGGTATACCATGCAGCAGGAGGAACGGCTTTATGATCTGGACATGCTGCAGCTGTGGCTGCACTTCAGGGATATGGCAGTGCTGGGCGTTTATGGGGAATTGTCGGAACAGCCGGTGCAGCCGGAGGATCTGCGGGCCGTGTTTGTGGCTCGTCCCATGGTGTACGAGGATGGCTGCTGGTACGAGACCATCGATATGGATACAGAAAGCAACGAGGAAATTGATTTCATTGAGGAGTGACAGACGATGCAGATCGGGTTCTTTGATTCAGGGATCGGCGGGCTGACCGTGCTGCATCAGGCCATGCGGGATATGCCCGGGGAGGATTATCTGTACTACGCAGACACCGACCATGTTCCCTACGGTCGTAAAACAAAACAGGAGATCCGGCAGTATGTGCAGGAAGCGGTGGACTTTATTGCTGCGCAGGATGTGAAAGCGCTGGTGGTGGCCTGCAACACCGCCACCAGTGTAGCCATTCAGGATCTGCGGGCCCGCTACCGGTTTCCCATTCTGGGCATGGAACCGGCGGTAAAACCTGCTGTCAGCGATACCAGCTGCACCAGGCGGATCCTGGTGACCGCCACACCGGTGACCATACGGGAAGAAAAACTGCAGAATCTGCTGCATCAGGTAGACCAGCATCATCAGGTAGACCTGTTGCCGCTGCCCCGCCTGGTGGAATTTGCTGAGGCCGGTTGTTTTACCGACGGGCAGGCAGAGGCTTATCTGCGGGAAATGCTGGCCCCCTACGATTTAAGCCGTTATTGTACCGTAGTGCTGGGCTGTACCCACTTTAACTATTTTAAGGACAGCTTCAACCGCATTCTGCCGGAGGATATTGCCATGATCGACGGCAGCAGCGGCACCGTGCACAATCTGCACCGGATGCTGGCCGAACAGCATCTGCTGGAGACCGGCAGCGGCAAGGTGACCTACTATACATCGGGCCGACTGGCCGAAGCCTTGCGGCCCCGTTATCAGAGCCTGCTGCAGCGGCTGGATGAAATGCTGACCTATTAGGCAACAAAGGAGAGATGTGCCATGTTACATTTGTGGAAAAGTGTAAAAACGTATACCCAGCGCATGGGTGTGCTGGATCTGGGCCTGTTAAAGATCTGCTGCCTGGCCTTGGGCACGCTGATGGGCCTTACCGTGTCGCGCAAAAAGAAGCTGCAGACCGGTGTGCTGGCCGGCGGCGTATTTGCCGCCACCTGCCTGCCGCTGATGAACAGATTTTTAGACATTATAGAAGAAACAGCAGCGGAAGAACAGTAAGAATCATCACACTAAACAGAATCACACAAACAGCAAAGGACAAAGCCTGTAACACGGTTTTGTCTTTTTTTACTGTTTGTGTGTACTGAGATGTGGAACAAGTGGACGATTGATGGACAAACTGTGGACAAAAAAATCGCTTAACCAGGCCGCTGTGGACGATGTGGACAATTTTTCGGGAAAAAGTGTTATGAAAAAATTTTTTTGAGAGAAAAAGATTCGGAAATATGGTCCACAAGTCCACGAAGCCACACTATCCCAGCTGCACGGCATAAAACCCATAGAAAAATCTTTCCTGGCAGTGGCATATCTGCTATAATAAACAAATATGGTGAGAAAGACTGGGAAGCCAGCAATTGATACAGAAACAGGGTGTTCGTTTGGTTGAGGTATGGCAGTGCGTGGAACAATTTGATATGCTGCAGCCGGGTGACCGGGTGCTTGTGGGCGTGTCCGGCGGGCCCGATTCGGTGGCGCTTCTGCATTTGCTGCACAGCCGCCAGGCGCACTACGGCATAGAGCTGTTTGTGGTGCATGTCAATCATCAGCTGCGGCCCGAGGCTGAACAGGAGGCCGCCTATGTGGAGCAGCTCTGCAAGTGGTGGCAGATCCCGGTTCGGCTGTTTACGGTGAATGTGGCGGCGCTGGCCGCACAAAAAGGGATGTCGCTGGAGCAGGCTGGCCATGAGGCCCGTTTTGCCTGCTTTGCGGAGGCAGGCCAGGCCTGGCAGACGACCAAGCTGGCGCTGGGTCATCATCGCGATGATCGGGCGGAGAGCCTGCTGCTGCATCTGATCCAGGGCTGCGGGCTGGATGGTCTGGTTGCCATGCCGCCCCGGGAAGGTCAGCTGATCCGGCCACTGGCGCAGGTAGCCAAAGGGCAGCTGATGGCCTACTGCCGGGCGCAGGGGCTGCAGTATTTTATCGACAGCACCAATCTGGAGCCCGACTGTCTGCGCAATCAGATTCGGCTGGAGCTTTTGCCGCAGCTGCGGCGCTATAATCCGCAGATCACCGATGCACTGCTGCGCCTGCAGGAGACCGGCGGCGCCGATGCCCAGTATCTGGAGCAGTGTGTGGCGGAATTGTGGCAGCAGTACGGAACAGCGAAAGACGGACAGGTGCAGTTCCCGGCTGAGGTGTTTCGGGCACAGCATCTTGCGCTGCAGCGTCGGCTTTTGCGGCTTCTGTACCGCACCCTGACCGGTGCCGATGCCGATC
>CAMFFG010000232.1 GCA_945949655.1 uncultured Peptococcaceae bacterium | reverse complement strand
CTGCTGACAGGCAGTGTGATGTTTTTTGCTGTTTGTCTGGCCTGTGTGGCAGATTTTCATCGGAGACGGCGGCACTGGATCACGGTTGTTTATTCGCTGGTGCTGCTGGGTTTGCTGTTCAGTGCAGTTGGCCAGTTTTATGACGATCGGGTATGGGCGGAAAACAATTTAACGGTGAATTTCTGGAACCCGCTGCAGGGCTATGAGGAAAACGGCACAGCCTTGTTGCTGGCCATGACAGGGAAGTATCTGCGGCCGGAGAAACCGGAGCATTATTCGGCCAAGCAGACAGAACAGATCATTGTCAGCATGGCAGAGCGTGGCTCCCATTCAGAATCTTCTGACCAGGAGCCGGAGGCTGTTACAGCGCTGGCCGGGCAGCCGGAAGAACCTGCAGCGCCTGTCATGACTGAAAAACCAAACATCATTGCCATCATGAATGAGTCGTATTCCGATCTAAGCATTCTGGGTGAGTTCAAGACCAGTGTGCCCTATATGTCCTTTTATCAGTTGCTGCAGGAAAATACCATTCGCGGTAACCTGTCGGTCAGCGTACTGGGCGGCGGCACCTGCAATTCGGAATTTGAATTTCTGACCGGCCTGACCATGGCGTTTCTGCCCAGCGGTGTTATGGCGTATCAGCAGTATATTGATAAGGATATCGACAGTCTGGCGACCATTCTGCAGGCACAGGGGTATAAAACCGTTGCCTTCCATCCGGGAAAACCGGACAGCTGGCGGCGGGATAAGGTATATCCCCATTTTGGATTTGAAGAATTTCTAACAGAGGCGGATATGGAAGACCCGGAATACATGCGGGAAGCCTATGTGACGGACAGCAGCGATTACAAAGAAGTGATCAAACTGTTTGAGGAAAAGGGCGACGATAAGCTGTTTCTGTTTAATGTCACCATTCAGAACCACGGCGGTTATCAGCTGAATACGGTGGATATTCCAAAATGGGTATCGCTGCGGGGCGGCATTGGCCGTTATCCGGAGACAGAGCAGTATCTGTCCATTATGCATGCCTCCGATCAGGCGCTCAAAGAGCTGATTACCTATTTTAAAGGTGTAGATGACCCCACACTGATCGTATTTTTTGGCGATCATCAGCCCAGTGTGGAAAGTGAATTTATAGAAAAACTGATGGGGAAATCGCTGAATGCGCTGACTATGGAGGAAGTGCAGAAACGCTACAAGGTGCCCTTCTTCATCTGGGCCAACTACGATATTGAGGAAGCCTATTATGAGGATATCAGCGCCAATTATCTTTCCAGCCTGACGCTGAAAACAGCAGGCGTAGAGCTGCCAGCCTATAATCAGTATCTGTATGAGCTGCAGAAACAGCTGCCCATGATCAATGGGCTGGGATATGCCGATACCGAGGGGGAATACCATTATTTCAGCGATGAGACCGAACAGACAGCGTTGATCGAAGATTATAAAATCGTGCAGTATAATTATCTGTTTGGCGGACACAGCCGACTGGATGAATTGTACACGGTGAATTATGACAGCCAGTGAACAGGGAGGTTGACAGCATGAAACGAAAGATGATATGGCTGGCAGGATTTTTTTGCGTATTCTTTTTACTGAGCGGAACTGTCGCCTGGGCCGGTACGACCGTTTACAGCAATCCGGTATTGGGCTACAGTTTGTCCTATCCCGATGATATGCAGGTGGATACCAGCCTTGGCAATGTCTGCACGGTATTTCACAATGCAGAATGCCAGATCGAGGTTTATTATCAGCCACTGCAGAAAAGCAGCTATCTGAGCTATGTCAATTATTCCAACAGCGGATTTTGGCAGAACACGGTGGATCATCAGAACCGCTGGACCGGCAAACAGACCATAAACGGAAACACGGTGCAGATCACAAAGTGGAACCGGAACAAACTAAAACAGGTGGAGCAGGATCTCAACTATTATTACACGGCCGATATCCGCAAAAGCAGCACCGAAGCCTACAGTATTTTTATCAAATCCAGTCGGGATGTGTCTGCCGACCGCAAATATATGGCGGTGATCCAGAGCTTTGCTTTTATACAGCCGCGGGGGGAAAACACCGCGGTCTCCTTTCGGGAAACAGCCGAAGAGACAGCCAGTCGGGTGAACCGTCTGAATCTGGAGACAAAATATCTGCTGAACACCTATTTTTCTGCCGATGCGCCGCTAACCTGGGGGATCTTTGAACCCACTGCGCCCGGCGACCTGGCCAAGCTGCTGAAGCTGGAAAACCAGATGGGACAGCGCTTCAAATTTATTCTGTACTACCATCATCTGTTTGGCGACGTGCCCATTGAAACTGTGGTGAAAGGGTTGGAGACCGCCTATGCCAATGGCTACATTACCGAGCTGACACTGCAGACCGGCAACTATAACAAGGATAATGCCATGTACGATATTTTAAACGGGGAATACGATGCCTACTTTACCCGCTATGCGCAGGCCATTGCCAAATTTGAACATCCGGTGCTGCTGCGGTTCTGTAACGAGATGAACGGCGACTGGTGCATCTACTCTGCCTACTACACCGGAAAAGACACGGAGATCTATAAAAAATGCTATCGCTATATCCATGACATTTTTGAACAGAATGGTGCCAACAATGTCCTGTGGGTGTGGAATCCCAACGAGAAATCCTTCCCTGACTTTACCTGGAACGCCATGGAGCTGTATTATCCGGGAAATGCCTATGTGGATATTATCGGTCTGACCGGTTACAACACGGGGACCTATTATGCAGGGGAAAGCTGGCGCAGCTTTGATCAGATCTATGGCAGCATGTATCAGAACGATCAGGCCATGTTCACCCAGCCCATGATGATTACCGAGTTTGCCTCCAGCAGTATTGGCGGCGACAAAGCTGCATGGATCACCGATATGTTCCAGGCGTTGGAGAAATATCCGGCCATCAAAGTAGCCATCTGGTGGAATGGCTGTGACTGGGCTGTGCCCGGGGAAGTACCGGCCCGCCCTTACTGGGTCAATGAAACTGAGCAGACCTTAAACAGCTTTAAAGAGGGCTGGGCCGCGCAGACTGCCGCCATAAAGGCAAAACAGGAGGCAGCGCAGCAGGCACAGACAGAGCAGGAGGAAAACGGATATTACTCGGATTTCAGATATTTTAT
>CAMFFG010000231.1 GCA_945949655.1 uncultured Peptococcaceae bacterium | reverse complement strand
GCGAGGTGAGCAACATGCTCTTATCAGAATGGAACATGGACGAAGCGTTGGAAGTTACCCAGGAGGAAGCCTTTGCCGACGGCGTGGAACAGGGCCAGGAGGTAGAGCGGGAGAAAAATATCCGGGCGTTTGGGGAGATTCTGCCGCCAGAAAAAATCGCATCTACCCTGGAAGTGCCATTGGACTATGTCCTAAAAGTGCTGGAACATAATGCGGCCTATATCATGCAGGTGCGGGAGCCGGACGTGGAGTATGTTGCTGTGAAAAAGTAGTAAGAAAAAGAGAGAAGCAGGATTTATTCTTTAACGTTCGATAACGTCTGTTATAATCTGCCACAGCTGTGCCGCCTGAAAGTATCCATATAGAAAGACCAAAAGTTTTTACAGGAGATGCCATATGTGTGTTTATCCTGCGAGAAATGGCGGTTGTGCTTTATGGAAAAACATGCTATAATAATTCCATCAGCAAAATTTATCTTTTCAACAGGAGTGTGGTTTCCATGCTGGCAAAAGACATTATGACAAAAGAGGTTATAGTTGTTACGGAAACAACGACCATCGATGAAGTGAGTAAAATTTTTATTGATAAGAATATCAGCGGCCTTCCAGTGGTAAATCAGTACAATAAGCTGGTGGGTGTGATCAGTGAAGGCGATCTGGTCTATAAGCAGAAACCGGTAAAGCCGCCTCTGTTCATTAATCTGTTTGACGGTCTGATCCCTATTGACCGCAAAGAGTTCCAGGAAGACATGAAACGGATCGCAGCCTATCAGGTAGGCGATCTGATGAGCAAACCACCTGTTTATGCTTATGAAGATACACCTGTCAGCGAGATCGCATCGATGATCATTGACCAGAAGATCAATCGGGTGCCGATCGTCAATGAAGTGCAGGAAGTTGTGGGCATTGTGTCCCGACATGATCTGGTGCGGAGCATGGTGCAATAAAAAGAAAAAACAGACTGTATTCCTACGGAAAACCATTTTCGTATCAATGCAGTCTGTATTTGTCTGTACAGATTTTACAATCATTTTTCTGGTGTTCGGCCTGGACATTTGGTAAAATAAAAAATACATTATAAAGTGTTAAAGATAAAGTGTTAAAGGAGCAGGAATATGGAAACCAACCTCTCTACATTTGAATACCAGAAGCTGTTGAACACAGCCATGGATATTGGTCATTTTCTGCTGGCCTCCGGCGCGGAGACCTATCGTGTGGAGGAATCCATTCAGCGCATTCTGTATGCCTACGGGGTGAAGCATGTGGATGTGTTTGCCATCACAAACAATATCACCGTGACGATGACCATGGCCGATGATACCTGTTATACCAGGCTGCGCCGCGTGTATTCCCGCAGCACCAACTATCAGATGGTCGAAGACCTGAATCATCTGAGCCGGTATATCTGTAAGGAACGGCCTTCGGTGGAGGAAATCCACAGTCGGCTGCAACTGATCCGGCAGAAGAAGCCTTATCCCGAATGGTCTATGATCACACTGGGGTTTGGCGGGATCGCCCTGTGGTTTACTCTGTTTTTCGGCGGCAACTGGCAGGATGCTGCAGTGGCTTTTGTGGCCGGTGCATTGACGCGGGTGGTGTTTCGGGTGATGGATTATCTGCACACCAGCAGTTTTTTTATCAATCTGGTCTGCAGTCTGATGATAACCGTGATCGCGGTAAAAACGGTGCAGTATGGTCTGGCCGACAACAGCGACTCTATTATTATCGGTACGCTGATGATACTGGTGCCGGGGGTGGCGATCACCAATGCCATGCGGGATGTGATCGCCGGTGATCTGCTGGCGGGCACCATGAAAGGCGTGGAGGCCCTGCTGATCGCGCTGGCGCTGGCGATCGGCACTGGTGTGGCACTGATCGCGATGGGAGGCGTGTAATATGGAACTGCTTTTGCAATGTGTGTATGCTTTTTTTGCCTGTGCAGCTTTCTCCGTGTTTTTTAATCTGGGAAAGCGGTGGATGCCGCTGACCTGTCTGGGCGGAGCGCTGGGCTGGTTTGTGTATCTGCTGCTGGGCTGGCAGAGTGATGTGTATGCCTATTTTCTGGCAACGATAGTGATCGCGATTTATTCTGAAGTGATGGCCCGCGTCTGTCATGTGCCGGTCACGTTGTTTCTGACCACCGGAATTTTACCGCTGGTACCGGGAGCGGGGATGTATTATACCATGAAATATTGTGCCAGCGGAGATATGGCCCTGTTTATGGAAACCGGTGTTCACACACTGGCGCTGGCCGGAGCCATTGCGCTGGGGATCGTGCTGGTGACCTCTTTAGTGCGTATGTGGAAAGTGATGCGATCACCAAAAATGTTCTATCAGGATAAGATTCGGCAGGAGGACTATTAAACGATGCGCAATGGTGACATGATAGAAGTATTGCAGCAGGGGCTGCAGGATGAAATGAATTCGGCGTTCCAGTATATTGCGCTGGCCGGCCGGCATGGGGATCTGGAACAGAAACAGGATTTTTTGCGCTATGCTGCCGACGAGCTGACCCACGCGCAAAAGCTGCTGCAGGTATTGGATGCCATGCAGGCAGAGATCGGGGAAATTCCTGTCAGCCTGGAGGATCAGGATGATCTGTATCTGTTTCTGATCGAATACATGGCCAGGGAAGAGGCTGCTGTTTTTTATTATGAAGCGCTGGAAAATCTGCTGCAGCTGCCCGATATGCAGCGTATGTGCAGAGAGATCCGCGGCGAGGAACAGCTGCATTTGCGGCAGATTAGAGAGCTGTATCAGCACATCAAAGAAGGTGGCGTCCATGACCAGAAACAGTAAAGAACAGCAGGATTTTGCCCGTTTTCTGGCTCAGATCGGTCATGAGATCCGCACGCCGCTGAATGCCATCAAAGGGTTTGGGGATCTGCTGGCGGAAGAGCAGGTGGGAGAACTGAATCCGGTGCAGAAAAAATATATGCTGAAAATCACCGACAACGCCCAGAAGCTGCTGCTGGTGGTCAATCAGATCCTGGACTGGGCCAAGATGGAGTCCAACCAGATCCAGCTGGAGCAGACCCAGGTGGATCTATCCCGCATGGCTGTGGAGGTCGGCAATCTGCTGGAACTGCGTTTGCGGGAAAAAGATCTGACCTATCAGGTGCAGCATACCGATC